>CBFGNY010000065.1:0-20959 GCA_965650235.1 uncultured Flavobacterium sp.
TCATTATTATCAAACTTAATTATAAATTTGTCTAAACATTTGGGTGCAGTCTAAAGTTGAAAAGATCCTTTTTTTATTTTAGCAAAATAGATAAAAGCTGTGTTTTTTAATAAAATAAACTCTTAATAATGATTTTTTGTGAGAAATTTTAAAAAATCGAAAAAGGATTACTGTATTAAAAATGAATTCATTATGTGTTAAAAAATATAAGGGTTTGTTTTTTGTATTGTATTTTTTTTAACTTTATAGTCCTAAAATTTTTCAGATATGACTGTAAATCAAATACTAAACGCAAAAGGAAAAAATGTTTATTCCGTACGTACAACAACTACTGTTTATGAAGCATTGAAAGTAATGGGCGAAAAAAATATAGGTGCCATTTTGATTATTGATGGTTCTGAACTAAAAGGAATATTGTCTGAAAGGGATTATGCACGAAAGATTGTTTTAAAAGACAAATCTTCAAAAGAAACTTTTGTTGATGAAATTATGGAAAGTACTGTTTTTACAGTAAAACTTTCTGATAATTTAGAAGATTGTATGGAACTTATGAGTACAAGAAGAATAAGGCACCTGCCTGTTTTAGAAGACGGAATTGTTGTAGGTATTATCTCGATTAGTGATGTTGTAAAAGCGATTATAGAATTACAAAAAGACACTATCAACCATCTGAATTCCTATATTTCTCAATAACGATTAGAAGAATAAATTTTAGAAATAGTCCGAAAGTATATTGGGCTATTTTTTTTGTGCTGCATTCAAACATTTTTACAGGAAAAGAATACTCAAAAACAAGCTGTTTTAAAGCAAGTCTTATATCTTTGTAAGGAAATAAAAGCGAAAACGAATGAATAAAGAGACTAAAAGAAGAGAAGCGTTACTATACCATGCAGAACCGACTCCAGGAAAAATTCAGGTAGTTCCAACTAAAAAATATGCAACCCAAAGAGACCTGTCTTTGGCTTATTCGCCAGGAGTTGCAGAACCTTGCTTAGAAATTGAAAAGAACATCGAGGATGTTTATAAATACACTGCCAAAGGAAATCTGGTTGCCGTAATTTCAAATGGAACTGCAGTTTTAGGACTGGGTGATATTGGACCGGAAGCTTCAAAACCAGTAATGGAAGGGAAAGGATTGTTATTTAAGATTTTCTCTGATATCGATGTTTTTGATATCGAAATTGGAACAAAAGATGTTGAAGAGTTTATTCAGACAGTAAAAAATATTGCGCCAACTTTTGGAGGAATTAATTTAGAAGATATTAAAGCGCCTGAATCGTTCGAAATAGAAAGAAGACTGGTAGAAGAATTGGATATTCCGGTAATGCATGACGATCAGCATGGAACGGCTATTATTTCTTCGGCAGCCTTAATTAATGCATTAGAAATAGCAGGAAAAAAAGCAGAAGATGTAAAAGTAGTAGTTTCAGGAGCAGGATCTGCTGCAATAGCCTGCACTGATTTGTATGTTTTGTTAGGCGTTAAAGTTGAAAATATATTAATGTTTAATAGTAAAGGGCTTTTAACAAAAGATAATCCTGCACTATCAGAACTACAACTAAAATATGCTATTGACGGAGCTAAAATTGATTTGGCAGAAGCTGTAAATGGTGCTGATGTTTTCATAGGATTATCTTCAGGAGATATTCTTTCGCCTGAAATGTTATTGACAATGAATGATAATCCGATTGTTTTTGCAATGGCAAATCCAAATCCGGAAATTGATTATAACCTGGCTGTAGAAACCCGTAAAGATGTTATCATGGCTACAGGTCGTTCAGATTTTCCTAATCAGGTAAATAATGTTTTAGGTTTTCCTTATATTTTTAGAGGAGCACTTGACGTAAGGGCTACAAAAATTAACGAAGAGATGAAAATGGCAGCCGTAAAGGCTTTAGCTATTTTAGCAAAAGAACCAGTTCCGGAACAGGTAAATGTAGCTTATGGTGCAACTAAATTAGGTTTTGGTCAGGAATATATTATTCCCAAGCCATTTGACCCGCGATTGATTACCATTGTGGCACCCGCAGTTGCAAAAGCAGCAATGGAGTCTGGCGTAGCAAAAAATCCAATTACAGACTGGGCAGCCTATGAAGACGTGCTTCGGGAACGTATGGGGAATGATAATAAAATGGTTCGATTGATTACAAATCGGGCAAAATTAAGTCCTAAACGAGTTGTTTTTTCAGAAGCTGATCAGTTAAATGTATTAAAAGCAGCGCAAATTGTTCATGAAGACGGAATTGGTATTCCAATTTTATTAGGAAATAAAGAAATAATTTTAGAATTAAAAGCTGAATTAGGTTTTGATGCTGAACTTGAAATTATTGATCCTAAAACAAATGAAGAAGAAGCAAGGCGAAATAGGTTCGCAACCTCATACTGGAAAACGAGAGAACGCCGGGGTGTCTCATTGCTCGACTCTCAAAAATTCATGCGTGAAAGGAATTATTTTGCAGCAATGATGGTAAATGAAGGCGAGGCAGATGCCCTTGTAACTGGTTATTCCAGAAGTTATCCAAGTGTGTTGAAACCTATGTTGCAATTAATTGACAAAGCACAGGGAGCATCACTTATTGCAACTGCTAACATGATGTTGACATCACGCGGACCAATGTTTTTATCAGATACTGCTATAAATATTAATCCTTCTGCTGAAGATCTAATAAACATTGCAATTATGACCGCTAAAACAGCAAAAATGTTTGGTGTCGAGCCTGTCATTGCGATGGTTTCTTACTCTAATTTCGGGTCATCAACACATCAAAATGCTTCAAAAGTAAGAGAAGCTGTTGCTTTTTTACATAAAAATCATCCCGATATGATTGTAGATGGAGAAATTCAGGCCGATTTTGCTTTAAATCAGGAGATGCTTGAAGAGAAATTCCCTTTCTCTAAATTAGCGGGCAAAAAAGTAAATACGCTCATTTTTCCTAATCTTGAATCAGCAAATATTACTTATAAATTGCTAAAAGAACTCAATAAATCAAATTCTATTGGACCAATTATGATGGGAATGGGTAAGCCTGTTCACATTTTTCAATTGGGTGCAAGTGTTGAAGAAATGGTAAATATGGCCGCAATTGCTGTTATTGATGCTCAGGAAAAGGAATTAAAGAAAAACAAACTGGCTGATAACAGTTTAAAATGAGGCTGTTAATATTGTCTTAATTTTATTATATTTGGCACCACAAATAATATTATGATAGCACATTTGCAAGGGAAGTTAGTAGAAAAAAATCCAACTGAGGTTGTGATTGATTGTGGAGGGGTTGGATATCAGGTAAATATCTCTTTGCATACTTTTGCACTAATTCCAAATACTGATTTTATAAAATTATATACGCATCTTCTGATCAAGGAAGATGCGCACACCTTATATGGCTTTGCCGAAAAATCTGAAAGAGAAATATTTAGAATGTTATTGTCTGTTTCCGGGATCGGAGCCAATATTGCCCGAACTATGTTGTCTTCAATAGAACCAAGACAAATCATAAATGCTATTGCTTCAGGTGATGTTGGTGTTATTCAGTCAATTAAAGGAATTGGTAATAAAACGGCTCAAAGAGTAATACTGGATTTGAAAGAAAAAGTATTGAAATTATATGATTTAGATGAAGTTTCTGTTGTTCAAAACAATACAAATCGAGATGAAGCGTTATCTGCTTTAGAAGTTTTAGGTTTTATTAGGAAAACATCGGAAAAAGTTGTCGAGAAAATTGTAAAAGAAGATCCGGACGCCACTGTAGAAACTATTATCAAAAAAGCTTTAAAGACTTTATAAAATTACTATTAAGACCCTTGAATTGTATGCGTAAAATTTTACTTTTTTTACTGGTTTTATTTTGTGGCAATGCTTTGCGTGCACAGGTAAATCCAACAATTCAGGATACTGTTAAAACCGGATTTTCTGTTGGAAAACTGGAATTAGAAAATCCACCAAGCATACTTTCAGCCTACAGGTACGATCCCATTACTGATCGATATATTTATACGAGTACAGTAGATGGCTTTTCTATTGATTATCCTCTTGTTTTAACGCCTAAAGAGTACGAAGATTTAGTTCTGAAAGAATCCCGAAGAGATTATTTCAGAAAAAAAATGGATGCCATTGATGGTAAAAAAAATGGAAGTGAAGATGGTAAAAAAGATTTGTTGCCAAGGTATTATATTAACTCCAGTCTTTTTGAATCTATTTTTGGGAGTAATACAATCGATGTAAAACCTACCGGTTCTGTTGAAATGGATTTAGGGTTGCGATATAGCAAACAAGATAACCCATCCTTTTCACCAAGAAACAGATCAAGCCTGACTTTTGATTTTGATCAGAGAATAAGCATGAGCCTGATGGGGAAAGTAGGTACCCGATTAGAGGTAAATGCCAATTATGATACCCAGTCAACATTTGCCTTTCAAAATTTATTCAAACTTGCTTACACCCCCACAGAAGACGATATTATTCAGAAAGTAGAAGTCGGTAACGTGAGTATGCCTTTAAACAGTACTTTAATTCGTGGAGCTCAGAGTTTGTTTGGTGTAAAAACACAATTACAATTCGGAAAAACAACTGTTACGGGGGTTTTCTCTGAACAAAAATCACAAACAAAAAGTATAGTTGCCGAAGGTGGTGGGACAATTCAGAATTTTGATTTGTTTGCATTGGATTATGATAACGACAGGCACTTTTTTCTTTCTCAGTATTTTAGAAATAAATATGATGCTTCGTTAAGAAATTATCCTTTTATCGATAGCCGTGTACAAATTACCAGATTAGAAATTTGGGTGACAAACAAGCAAAATCGTGTCAGTACCACAGGCAATAACCTCAGAAATATTATTGCGCTTCAGGATTTAGGGGAAGCACAGTTTACGGGAATACCTGATCAGGAAGTCGTGGTTGTTGATCCTTCAACGGGATTTTTTAACAAACCTATAGATTCTCCAGCGGACAATAGTAACAATAAATATGATCCAGCTGCAATTGGCACGCCAGGAGCTTATCTAAATTCTAATATTAGAGAAATTGTTACCGCAAAATCAGGTTTTACTCAAGGAAATGTAAACGAAGGAACTGATTATTCGGTACTAGAAAATGCCAGAAAATTAACTACTAATGAATATACTTTTAACCCTCAATTAGGCTATATCTCGTTGCAGCAGCGTTTGGCCAATGATGAAATCTTAGCAGTAGCGTATGAATATACTGTTGGCGGAGTTGTATATCAGGTTGGAGAATTTGGAAGCGATGGAGTTGATGGAACTGTAGTAACAGGAAGTAGTGCAAATAACAATCAGGCCGTTATTACGCAAAGTTTAATTTTAAAAATGCTAAAAAGCAGTTTAACAAATGTTAATACCCCGGTGTGGAACCTGATGATGAAAAATATCTATCAAATACCCGGAGCGTATCAGGTTAAGCAAGATGATTTTAGATTTAATATCCTTTATACAGATCCGTCGCCAATAAACTATATTTCTCCTGTTGATGCTGCAAACCCATTTCCATCTAATCCCACAGCAGGAAATGAAGTTACAGAAACACCATTATTAAAAGTCTTTAATCTGGACAAGTTAAATTACAATAATGATCCGCAAGCAGGTGGAGACGGTTTTTTCGATTATCTTCAGGGCATTACTTTTGATGCGCAAAACGGACGTATTATCTTTACTACCAAAGAGCCATTTGGAAAGTTATTATTTGACAAATTAAATACAGGAACAGGAGAAGATTACAATGTTCCTTCGACTTATAATGCGAATCAAAAGAAATACGTGTTCCAAAACATGTATAGAACGACACAATCCGGAGCCTTGCAGGACAGTGATAAAAACAAATTTTTATTAAGAGGAAAGTATAAGTCATCAGGGAGTGATGGAATTCCGATTGGTGCTTTTAACGTTCCACAAGGTTCCGTTGTAGTTACTGCCGGTGGAAGGGTTCTTGTTGAAGGAATTGATTACAGTGTCGATTATCAGCTAGGAAGAGTGCAGATTTTGGATGCATCTTTACAAGCTTCTAATACTCCAATAGAAGTTTCTTTAGAAAATAATTCGGTTTTTGGTCAACAGACCAGAAGGTTTATGGGATTAAATGTAGAACATAAAATTTCTGATAAATTTATAGTTGGAGGGACATATTTAAAAATGACAGAAAGACCATTTACCCAAAAATCGAGTTATGGTCAGGAATCAGTTAATAATACAATTTTTGGATTTAATGGAAATTATTCAACTGAAGTCCCGTTTTTTACAAGGCTAGTTAATATGCTTCCCAACATTGATACGGATGTGCCTTCTAACTTATCAATAAGAGGAGAAGTAGCTTTCTTAAAACCCGATGCTCCAAAAGCCAGTGATTTTGAAGGAGAGGCTACTATATATGTAGATGATTTTGAAGGATCGCAATCTACTATAGACATGCGTTCTGCATATGCATGGAGCCTGGCTTCAGTTCCATTTATTAATGCCGCCGGAGACCCTACTTTTAATGCGCAATTTGACGATTTAAGATATGGGTATAAAAGGGCGAAAATGGCATGGTACTCTATAGATCCTATTTTTTACACCCAAAAGCCATCGGGAATATCTAATGATGATTTGTCCCTAAATACTACCAGAAGAATTTACAGTAAAGAATTATACCCGAATACAGATATTGCACAAGGACAATTACAAGTAATCAATACCCTCGATTTAAGCTACTATCCTTCAGAAAGAGGTCCTTATAATAATAATTCCAGTTTTGGTTCAGATCCTGTAAACGGTAATTTTGGCGGAATTATGCGTTCTTTAAATTCGACCAACTTTGAGCAAAGCAACGTAGAGTATATTCAGTTTTGGGTATTGGATCCTTATGTAGGAAATGCTTCAGCACAGCCTTCAAACGTTGGAAAAATATATTTTAATTTAGGAGAGGTTTCAGAGGATATTTTAAAAGACGGACGAAAACAATATGAGAACGGACTTGGCCCGGATCAATTAGTAGTCACGCCACAGCCAGTTTGGGGAGATGTTCCGGCTTCGCAATCCTTAATTTATGCTTTTGATAATAATGCAGGAAACAGAAACAATCAGGATGTAGGTCTGGATGGTCTGCCTGATGCAAAAGAAGCTGTCGTTTATGACAGTTATGCTTCTGAACCAGATCCTGCAGCAGACAATTATACTTATTTCTTAAATACAGACGGTGATGTTCTTGATCGTTATAAAAAATATAATGGTGTTGAAGGGAACTCGGCTGTAGATATAAATGATGCCAACAGAGGATCAACGACTTTACCGGATGTCGAAGATATTAATCGGGACAATACCATGAATACAATTAATGCTTATTATGAATATAGCATTGATATGAAACCTGACATGGTTATTGGTCAAAATTACATTACTGATATTAAAGTAGTAAACAATGTTGAGTTGCCTAATGGTGGTAATACAACAGCAAGATGGATTCAGTTTAAAATACCTGTTACCCAACCGCAAAACACTATTGGGAACATTTCTGATTTCAGATCTATTCGATTTATGAGAATGTTTATGACCGGTTTTACAGATCAGGTTACGGTTCGTTTTGGAGCACTGGATTTAGTTAGGGGAGAATGGAGAAGATATGATGGTACTCTTGATGCATCAGATACAAGTCCGGATTCAGATGGGACAGATTTTGATGTTCAGGCAGTAAATATTCAGGAGAATAGTACAAAATGTCCTGTAAATTATGTTACTCCTCCAAATGTTCAAAGAGAGCAATTGTACAATAATAATACGATAATCAACCAAAATGAGCAATCATTAGCATTGCGAGTTTCCGGAAATGGGCTAGAAAGTCAGGATTCAAGGGCTGCTTTTAAAAATGTAAGTATTGATATGCGTCAGTACAAAAAATTAAAAATGTTTCTGCATGCTGAGTCTCTGGAAGATCAGGTCCCTGTAGGTAATGATGAAATGGTGGCATTTATCCGTTTTGGGAATGACTTTACAGAAAACTTCTATCAGGTCGAAATTCCACTAAAAGTAACTCCATCAGGAGGAGCTTGTAATATAAGTCCCGATCAGGTTTGGCCAGAAGAAAACAATATGGATTTGGCACTTTCTTTATTGACCAGAATGAAGATAAAAGGAATGAAGATTGATATTAACTCAACTAAGCGTGATATAAACGGAATTTATTATCCTGATAGCGACCCTGATTTAATACCGGATGGAGGTGATGGGGATAATAAATTGAAATTAGGTATAAAAGGTAATCCTAATTTTGGTATGGTTAGAAATTTAATGGTAGGTATAAAAAATGGTAATACAGTTGATAAAAATATAAAAGGAGAAGTCTGGTTTAACGAACTTCGGTTATCTGATATGGATAACAAAGGCGGTATGGCAGCCATATTAAGCGTTGATACCAATATGGCCGATTTTGCCACAGTTTCAGCAACTGGAAGAAAAAGCACTATTGGTTTTGGATCCATCGAAGAAGGAGCAAACGAAAGAGACCGTGAAGATATCCAGCAATATAATATTGTCACAAATTTAAATTTAGGTAAATTATTGCCACAGAAGTGGGGGATAAATCTTCCTTTTAATTATGCAATAGGCGAAGAAATAATTACACCTGAATATGATCCTTTCAATCAGGATATAAAGTTGGAGCAGCTGTTAAATGAAACAACAGATCAGGCTGAGAAAGACAATATCAAAAACAGGGCTATCGATTATACTAAGCGTAAAAGCATCAATTTTATAGGTGTAAGAAAAGACAGGGCTGCGGAGCAAAAACCGCATGTATACGATGTTGAGAATTTTACTTTCTCTCAATCCTACAATCAGGTGAAACGTCATGACTATGAAATTGAAGATTATGAAGATGAATTGTCAAATTCATCTGTAAATTATGCTTATACATTTCAGCCAAAAGAAGTAGTCCCTTTCAAGCAGAATAAATTCATGAAAAAAAGTGAGTATTGGAAATTATTGAGCGACTTCAATTTTAATTATTTGCCTTCTAATATTTCTTTTAATACAAATATAATTAGACAAAGCAATAGCCAGCAGTTTAGGCAGATACAAGATGTTCCGGGAATTGGACTGGAAACACTTTACAGAAGAAACTTTGCCTATAATTACCAATACGGATTTGGATTTAATCTGACCAAATCCTTAAAACTAAACTATACGGCAGCTTCAAATAATATCGTTAAAAATTATCTGAATGATGACAATACCCCAAAAGAAGATTTTAATATCTGGGATGATTATTTTGACATTGGAACACCAAATCAGCATACACAACAATTGATTTTGAATTATGATATTCCAATCAATAAATTGCCGGTTTTTAGTTTTATAAAAGCAAATTATTCTTATACGGCTGATTATAACTGGCAGCGCTCTTCAACAGCTTTGTCTCAGTATGAAGAGGAGAATCCTGATGGGACTGTTACAACATATGATTTAGGAAATACTATTCAAAATGCAAATTCAAATACATTAAGTACAACCTTTAATATGACAACGTTGTACAAATATTTAGGATTAACACCAGGAGCAAAAAAAGCGGCAAAACCAAAACCTGCAGGACCTCCAAAACCTGGAGAAAAAATAGTAAATACAAATAAAGCAGCTCCGGCCAGTAGACCTTTTTACGATGGATTAATTGGTATTTTGACCAGCGTAAAAAATATTCAGGTAAATTATACAGAGAATAGCGGAACAGTTTTACCAGGTTATACGCCAGGGATAGGATTTTTAGGGACATCAAAACCAACTTTAGGTTTTATTTTTGGAAGTCAGGATGATATTCGTTACGAAGCGGCCAAAAGTGGCTGGTTGACAACATATGAAAATTTCAATCAAAATTACACGCAGGTAAATAATAAGTTATTAAAGGTAACGGCCAATCTTGATTTGTTTCCGGATTTAAAAATAGATTTAACAATGGACAGATCCTATTCTGAAAACTCATCAGAACAATATAGTGTTGATCCGGCTACTGGAGAATATCTTCCATTGTCGCCATATACTTATGGAATGTTTTCTATTTCTACTGTATTAATCAAAACAGCATTTTCTGCGAGTGATGAAAATGTATCGGCTGCTTTTGATGATTTTAGGGAAAATCGTTTAACAATTGCCAATCGTTTGGCAGAGGATCGATACGGAACTGCAATTCCAAGATATGATGCAGGAGCTCTTCCTGTTGAGGATACAGGCGCGCCTTTAGACAATCTTGCAAACCCTAATAATCCTGACAGAAAGCAAATTTTATCAAATGATGGCTATCCTGTCGGATATGGAAAAAGCAATCAGGCAGTTTTATTACCGGCTTTTTTAGCTGCTTATTCAGGTGGTGACGCCTCTAAGGCATCGACTGGAATTTTTAGAAGTTTCCCTATTCCGAACTGGAGTGTAAAATATAATGGTTTGATGCGCTATAAGTATTTTAAGGACAGGTTTAAACGTTTTTCACTGCAGCATAATTATAGAGCTTCTTATACAATCAATCAATTCAGGTCAAATTTTGATTATAATGAAAATCCGGCTGGTACAGATGTTAATGGTAATTTCTTCAATGAAACTATCATGTCAAATGTCAATTTGGTAGAACAGTTTAGTCCGTTAGTTCGTGTAGATTTTGAGTTAAAAGGATCGTTAAGGGTACTTACAGAAGTTAAGAAAGACAGGGCGCTATCAATGAGTTTTGATAATAATTTATTGACCGAAGTAAAAGCCGTTGAATATGTTGTAGGTTTAGGATATCGTTTTAAGGATGTTATTTTTTCATCGACATTGGCTGATAACCCAACGGGAATTATTAAAAGCGACATAAATATCAAAACAGATTTCTCCTATAGAAATAATCAGACTCTGGTTCGTTATTTAGATTATGACAATAATCAACTGGCGGCAGGTCAAAACATATGGTCAGTAAAGCTAACTGCAGATTATGCTTTCAGCAAGAATCTTACTGCAATATTCTATTATGATCATTCGTTTTCGAAAGCAGTAATTTCTACATCGTTCCCGTTAACAAATATCCGTTCAGGGTTTACACTTCGATATAATTTCGGAAATTAATTTTGTGATTATAAACTAATTTTCATTAGAAGATTGTTACATTTGTTGCTTTAAAATTAAATTATCAATTTACAACATAGTATTATGAGCATACCAGCAAATTTAAAGTACACAAAAGATCACGAATGGGTTAGCATCGATGGAGATGTTGCAACAGTAGGAATTACCCATTTTGCTCAAAAAGAATTAGGAGATATTGTGTATGTTGAAGTAGAAACTTTAGATCAGACATTAGATAAGGATGAAGTTTTTGGAACTGTTGAGGCTGTAAAAACGGTTTCTGATTTGTTTTTGCCTTTAACTGGAGAAATTATTGCTTTTAATGAAGATCTGGAAAGTACACCAGAAAACGTAAATTCTGATCCGTACGGAGCCGGCTGGATGATTAAGATAAAAATTACTAACGCTTCGGAGATTGACTCATTATTATCAGATGAAGCATACAAACAACTTATAGGTGCCTAAACAACTGCTTTTATTGTGGGCCATAATTTGCTCAGGAATTATTACGTATTTTTGTCTGACAGACTCAAGTAATATTCCGGCGGTAAATTTTCCCAGTATTGATAAAATAGTTCATTTTTGTTTTCACTTTGGATTTACAGTTTCCTGGATCTTGTTTTTCAAAAAAGAGTTGAGAGGAAAGACTACTGATGATTATAAGGCTTATTTTATTTCATTTATATTTTCAGTTTTTTTTGGAATAACCATCGAAATCCTGCAAAGTATATTTACCAAAACCAGGGCAGCAGATGTAACTGATATTTTAGGTAATGCAATTGGAGCTTTAGCAGCTGTTTTTGCGGCAATAGCTTTTAAAAAACAGATAGATAAAATATAAAACCTTAAATTCCCACTTCGGTGGGTTTTTTATTGCCTGAAAATCAGGCTTGAAAAAGTATGTCATTTTTTGAATTTTAAATGTATTTTTGTGGCTTGTAATTTTAAAAATCATGAATATTAAGCAATATTTAGATTCTACTTACTTAAAAACTGCCTCTCAGGCCGGTCTGTCGGAAGCGGAAAACCTTACTGTAGTTAAAAATGCAATTATGGAAGCCATCACCGAGGGCTTTAAGCTGATTATGGTTAGGCCTGAATATGTAGCATTGGCTAAAAAGATGATTCTAAAAGCAAATTCTAATCTGAATGTTGGTACTGTTATAGATTTTCCGGAAGGCATATCTGATATTGAGACAAAACTCAAAGAAGCTAATGAAGCAATTGCAAATGGCGCAGATGAGCTGGATTTTGTTTGTAATTACGAAGCTTTTAAAAACGGGGATACTGAATTAGTAAAACAAGAAATTTTAATAGCAACACAAATAGGGTTGGCGAATAATAAAATCGTGAAATGGATTATTGAAGTTGCTGCCTTGAACGAAAAAGAAATTATTCAGCTTTCTTCTTTGATAAAAAATATTGTTATTTCGAATTTTAATGAGGAAGATTATGCTTCGGTTTTCGTAAAATCATCAACCGGATTTTATAAACCCCAGAATAATTTACCGAATGGAGCTACAATTCCAACAATTATTATGATGCTGGAAAATGCCTCACCATTACCAATAAAAGCTGCCGGAGGTGTGAAATCATATGAGGAAGCAATAAAAATGATTGGTTTGGGAGTTAAAAGAATCGGAACTTCATCTGCTAAAGCAATTGCAAACGGAGAAAATACCACAAATCAATACTAATGAAAATCAAAAATATTTTGAATAAAAGTTTTTTAACTTTCTGTCTGGCCTTATCATCATTATATACTTTCAGTCAGGAAGCCAAATCTTCAGTAAAATCAGGTTTTACAGCTGAACAATTTCCGGTATTTCCTAATTGCGAAAATTTAGAGCCCAAAAAATTAGAAAATTGTTTCTATAAAGAAGTTCAGGATTTTGTTTATCAGAATTTTGAAATTCCTGGTAATTTAAAACAGGAGAATTATAAAGGTGAAGTAAGAGTGCTTTTTGAAGTTGATATAAATGGAACTTTTAAAGTAATTTATGTCAATGCAGCAAATGATGATTTGGCACAAGAAGCCAAGCGTGTTTTTGGTATGTTTCCAAACATTCAACCATCGACTTATAACGGCATTCCAACTTATTCTAAATATACTATTTCAATAGATTTGCCTTTAAAGAGTTCAGAGCAAATAGCTGCAGAGGCTTTGGCTGCTGCCGAAATTTTAAAGCCAACAGAAAAACCAATGACAGAACTGGATAGTATTGTCTATAAAAAATACAACAATCCCGAATTCGAAAGCCATTTAAACATTCCCTTCTCCCATAGTTATTACGCACAATTTGATGGCGCTCTGAATCAGGTTGGCAGTAACAATCATACAGCTTCAAAGCCATACACTTATGCTGAGGTTTCAAAATATTATAATCTTAAAGCCGTAAATGAATCACTTCAAAAAAAGGCTTCGACCTGGTTGGGAAGAAAATGGTGGAATGAAAATATGGTTCAGATTCAGGGCGAAGATTATTGGCTGGCATTCAATCCGATTGTTGATTTGCAATTGGGTAAGGCATCAGATCTTGATTCGTATACTTATGTAAACACAAGGGCTGTTAATTTTAGGGGAGGTTTAGGGAAACAGATTAATTTTACAACCACTATTTTTGAAAGCCAGGGAAGATTCGCTGGATATTTTAATGATTATTCAAATACTTTAAAGCCTTCAGGCGGAAATCCGGCTATAATACCTGGTATCGGAATTGCGAAACAATTTAAAACAGATTCGTATGATTTTCCTTTAGCGGAAGCTAATATAACTTATACGCCAAGTCGAATTTTTGATTTTCAATTGGGTTATGGGAGAAATTTTATTGGTGATGGATATCGTTCCTTGCTGGAAAGTGACGGAGCAAGTCCATATCCCTATTTTAAAATCAATACTACTTTTTGGAAAATAAAATATACCAATACCTATATGTGGCTTAAGGATGTTCGTCCTGATGTTACAGTTGATAAAACGTACGCTTCAAAATACATGGCAAATCATTATCTAAGCTGGAACGTTTCAAACAAACTGAATTTAGGTTTTTTTGAATCGGTAGTCTGGACAGATACCAATAATAGAGGTTTTGATGTGAATTTTGTGAATCCGATTATTTTTTATCGTTCTGTTGAGTTTGCTTCATCTTCCAGAAGCGGAAATGCTCTTTTAGGATTCACAACGAAATATAAATGGAATAATCAGGTCAATTTATATGGACAGTTTTTAATTGATGAATTTTCATTTGGAGATATAAAAGCAGGGGATAATAGCTGGAAAAATAAATTAGGATACCAATTAGGTGCTAAATACTTCAATGCTTTCAAAATAAAAGATTTGTTGTTGCAGCTAGAATACAATCATGTTCGTCCATACGTGTATTCTCATAGTGCGGTCATAACAAATTATGGGCATAACAATCAAAGCCTTGGCCATCAGTGGGGAGGTAATTTTGAAGAACTGGTCGCAATTGGCCGTTATCATAAAGGCCGATTTTTTGCCGATGCTAAATTTACAATCGGAAAAAGAGGAATCGATTTTGATACTGCAGAAGACGGTTACAATTATGGAGGGAATATTTATAAAAGTTACGACGAAAACCGTCCGTATGATTCCGGTGTAAAAATAGGGCAAGGAAATAAAACGAATATTTTTATAGCAGATATTCAGGGTGGATATTTGATAAATCCTATGACGAATTTGAAGCTTTTTGGAAGTTTTATCTTCAGGAATTTCGATCCAATGCAAAATACTCCCACAACTTTCAAGCAAAGTACAACATGGTTTACTGTAGGATTGCGTTCAGATGTCTTTAATTGGTATTTTGATTATTAAAAATTAATAAGATTTTTCAAAGCAAATATGTTAAAGATTTGCAAGTCCTTATTTTATAAAGGTTTTATTGAAAAAATCTAATTTTATAGGTCATAATTCTATAATCTAATTTGTACATTTGCACCACTCAAAAAAATACACAAACAATTACTGTATTGAACGCTACTAAAAATACATTTTCATTAAAATCAATATTTCTCGATTTCAAAGAAATTACTAAAGCAGGTTTGGCTATTAGTGTTTTGTTTTCTTCTATTGCGGGATATTTATTGGGTGTTAATAATGACCATCCTTTTGAATGGAGTGTTTTGGCGGTGTTATCAATTGGAGGTTACTGTATGGTTGGAGCTTCAAATGCTTTTAATCAGGTAATTGAAAAAGATATTGATGTGTTAATGGATCGCACCAAAAACCGTCCAGTTCCTTCAGGGAGAATGTCTCCAAAAATGGCACTATTTGTTGCGAGTCTGCTTACTATTATTGGTATTGTATTGCTTTATACAATAAATGCAAAGTCGGCGATGTTTGCTGCTATTTCGATATTTTTATATACCAGCATTTACACACCTTTAAAAACGGTAACTCCATTGTCTGTTTTTGTGGGTGCTTTTCCCGGGGCAATTCCATTTATGTTAGGATGGGTTGCGGCAACAGGAGAATTTGGAATAGAAGCAGGTACCTTATTTTTAATTCAGTTTTTCTGGCAATTCCCTCATTTTTGGGCGATTGGCTGGTTTTTATATGAAGATTACGAAAAGGCAGGTATTTTTATGCTCCCAACGGGAAAAAAAGATAAAGGCACAGCTTTGCAGATTATTTTATATACAGTTTGGCTTATCATTGCCTCTTTGCTTCCAATGTTTGGATATACCGGGCAATTGTTCATATCTCCGATTGCAGCAGTTTTGGTTTTTTTGTTAGGCCTTTGGATGCTGTTTTATGCGGTAAAGTTGTATCGTCTGCGGACTCCGAAAGCAGCAAGAACTTTAATGTTGGTAAGTGTATCGTATATTTCTTTATTGCAGGTTGTGTATATAGTAGATAAATTTTTAAGATAGTTATGGAAATGACAATGAAAATAAATGAGGAACAGGTAAGAAAATCAAAATCGGCAAAACTGATTTTGTTATTCGCAATGGTAAGTATGACCATGATGTTTGCGGGACTTACAAGTGCATTTGTAGTGAGTAAATCAAGAGCAGACTGGCTGCAGAACTTTCAAATACCAACTGCATTTTATTTTAGTACGGCAGTTATTATTGGCTGCAGTGTTACTTTTTTTCTGGCCAAAAGAGCAATTGAAAAAGGAAATAGAAGTATGACTTCTGCTTTTCTTTTTGGTACATTTGCTTTAGGTGTTTTGTTTGTAATTTTACAATTTAGAGGTTTTGGACAGATTATAGAAAGTGGTTATTATATGACAGGACAAGGTAGTTCAATTACTACAACTTTCCTTTATGTAATAGCGCTTATGCACCTGTTGCACTTGGCGGGCGGATTAATTTCGCTTTTAATTATAATTTATAATCATTTTAAACAAAAATACAATCCGTCTCAAACTCTTGGTATAGAACTAGGTGCGATGTATTGGCACTTTTTGGATTTATTATGGGTATTATTATTTTTATTTTTATATTTCTTTAAATAAGAAAAAAACGTAAATTTGGGAACTTTTTAACGAATATCTTTTATGGAAGCGACAGTAACTACTGCAAATAACAACGAAAAAACTTGGGGAGGCGGAGAGGATATCCAGCCATTAGGAGCAAGTTATGGTAAAATGATGATGTGGTTTTTTATCGTATCAGATGCCTTGACATTCTCTGGATTTCTTGCTGCTTATGGTTTTTCAAGATTTAAATTTATTGAAACCTGGCCATTGGCTGATGAAGTGTTTACTCACTTCCCATTTATGCACGGTGTTTCGGCCCCGATGTATTATGTGGCGTTAATGACTTTTATTTTGATTTTCTCTTCTGTAACAATGGTTTTGGCTGTAGACGCAGGTCATCAGTTGAAAAAAACCAAGGTTGCTGTTTATATGTTTTTAACGATTATTGGAGGTTTTATTTTCGTAGGTTCACAAGCCTGGGAATGGAAAAATTTCATTAAAGGTGAATACGGGGCAGTTGAAACTTCAGGGGGAAGCTTATTGCAATTTGTTGATGCAAGTGGTAAAAGAGTAGCTTTGGCTGATTTTGCTGTAAAATTACCGGAACAAAGAGAAACTTTGACCAGAAACAAAGAAACCTGGTTTATGGAGGATTCTCAAGCGCAGGCCACTTATACTGTTGCTGAAGTTCAGGCTGGTTTTAAAGCACATCCTGAATTGTTGATAAGAACAGAACAGCTTACAGAGAAAAAGAAAAAAACAGTTTTGTCCAGAGCAGAATCTGAATCTCGTTTAAACTCTGCAAAATATGTAGTAGAAGGTGCAAACCTAACAAGAAATGAATACGGAAGTAAATTATTTGCTGATTTCTTTTTCTTTATTACAGGTTTTCACGGTTTTCACGTATTCTCAGGAGTTATCATTAATATCATTATTTTCTTTAATGTATTATTAGGAACTTATGAGAAAAGAAGAAGCTACGAAATGGTAGAGAAAGTTGGTTTATACTGGCACTTTGTAGATTTAGTTTGGGTATTTGTATTTACAGTTTTCTACCTAGTTTAATTTTTAGAATTTAATCATTATGTCACACGAACACGTATCAAATACAAAAAGAATCTGGTTTGTTTTTGGATTACTATCAGCAGTAACTATAGTAGAAGTTATTCTGGGTATTTTAAAACCTGAATCATTAGAGTTTAATCATTTTATTGGTTTGAATTTGTTAAACTGGATTTTCTATATCCTGACAATTTTCAAAGCATATTATATTGTATGGGCATTTATGCACATGGAAGGTGAAAAAAGCAGTCTTAGATGGTCTGTTGTTTCGCCAGTCATTTTCCTGGTATTATATTTATTGTTTATTCTCTTGGTAGAAGGACATTATATTTATGGGGTTTTTAAAGATTCTACTATTAAATGGAATTTTTAACATGATATTAATTCGAAAAGAGTCCCGATAACATCGGGATTTTTTTATTTTTGTACCTCAATAACTTCCACACTTAAAATGAAAAAAAATATAGTTCTCTTTGTACTTTTTGTTCTGCCAATTGTAGCTTATTTGTTTTTTGCTTCCGGTGTTAATAGTTTTACAACATTGCCAGTAATTGCACCAAAAATCCCCGATTTTGGGAATTGGCAATCTCTAAACGAT
Organism: uncultured Flavobacterium sp.; assembly: GCA_965650235.1. Classification (GTDB taxonomy): domain Bacteria; phylum Bacteroidota; class Bacteroidia; order Flavobacteriales; family Flavobacteriaceae; genus Flavobacterium. The sequence continues at coordinate 18,175 of CBFGNY010000065.1, forward strand.
AAAAAAGTTTCTCTTGATAAAAAGATAACAGTACTGGGTTTCTCAGGTTCTGATATTTTAAGTAATCGGGGTAATTATTTTAATCTGAACGAAAAGATTTATAAACGCTATCATGGTTTCGAGGACCTTCAGTTTGTAGTTGTTTGTCCGACAGGTACAGAAAAAGAGGCGCAGAAAGTTGTAGATGCACTTTCTCCTTTTACAGATGTCTCAGGCTGGAATTTTATTTTTGCTTCTCCTGAAGAAATTAAAACGTTCTACAGTCATTTGAATTTAAAAGGAAAACTTGATGATAATTTAGGAACATCGAATGTTTATATTATTGACAAGCAACGCAATTTGAGAGGTAGAAAAGGAGCTGATAAAAATAAAAAAGAAGAATATAAGGAGGGCTATGATACCTTTCATCCTTCCGAATTAAGCAATGAGATGATGGATGATTTTAAGATTATCTTGTATGAATATCGTGCAGCCCTTAAAAAGAACCATAACGCCACTAAACAACTCTAAATTGAAATCATAATGTTTAAAAATAAATCATATATAGGAATTTCGTTTATTATTTTGATTTTCGGAATTTATGCTGTGCCAAAAATAGTTGACAGAATAAAAAACGGTGATGTTGTAAAAGAAGACCGTTTAGATAATGCTAGTTCGCAAACGTCTAAATCAGATGCTAAATTAGTAACAATAGGACCTGCGCCAAAATTTGAATTGACAAATCAGGACAATATTAAAGTTTCAAATGAAACCTACAAAGGAAAAGTTTATGTATTGGAATTTTTCTTTACTACCTGCCCGTCAATTTGCCCAAAAATGAATTTAAGCATGTTGGAGATTGAAAAGACTTTTTTTGGGAATCCTAACTTTGGTATCGTTTCTATTACAATTGATCCGGCTAATGATACGCCACAAGTTTTAAAAGACCATGCAAAATTATTAGGTGTAAAGTCTTCAAACTGGAATTTCCTGACAGGTGACAAAGAAGCTATCATGAATTTATCTAACAAAGGATTTAATTTGTATGCAGGAGAAAATGCTAAAGTAAATGGAGGTTTTGAACATTCAGGCCTATTTGCATTGATTGATAAGGAAGGAAATATTCGCTGTAGAAAAGATAATTTTGGAAATCCAATTTTATACTATGACGGTTTAGAAAAAAAAGGGGTTAGGGATATCCAACAGGACATAAAAATATTATTAGAAGAATAAAATGGAAGATCATTCATTAGAAAAAAAATACAATAAGTTTATTGTTGCTGTTTCGATTATAATTCCTGTTGTTGTAGCCATTTTGTTTGGTGTAAAACTTAAAGATTTTGGCTATGATGTAGAACCGCTTTCATTTTTGCCCCCTATATATGCAACAATAAATGGTATTACTGCCATTGTATTAGTTTTAGGAGTTTTAGCAATTAAAAAAGGTAATCAGAAAGTTCACGAAAATTTAATGACGACTGCCATTGCATTGTCTGTTGCTTTTTTAGTAATGTATGTGGCATATCACATGACCGCTGACTCAACTAAGTTTGGAGGCGAAGGAATCATCAGATATGTTTATTTTTTTATTTTATTAACACATATCTTATTATCAATTGCGATTATTCCGCTGGTATTAATTACATATGTCAGAGCTTTAGCAAAAAGATTTGACAGGCATAGAAAAATTGCCAGAATTACGTTTCCTCTTTGGCTGTATGTGGCTGTGACTGGTGTGGTAGTTTATTTAATGATCTCTCCTTATTATGCAAACTAAAAACAAAATACAAAGGTCAAATTCCAAATTCCAAACTTTGATTTTTGGAATTTGTTTATTTCTTATTGGAGTTTCTTCAAATGCGCAATGTGCGATGTGTCGTGCTGCACTTTCCGGAGAGTCAAACATAAAAAAGGCAGAAGCTGTAAATGACGGAATCGTTTATTTAATGGTGATTCCATATTTGCTTGTTGCTATAATTGGATTTTTAATATACAGAATGTACCAATCAAAAAAGAAAAATGCCGAATAATTATTCGGCATTTTTTTATTTTAATCCATCAACCGAAACATTGACGGTTCCGTTTATTTTGATAAAAGCAATAATAGCCTGATTGGTTAATTGAATTTTGTCAAATTGAATGTCTTCCATTTTTCCGTTAACAAAAACGCCCGGCATTGGAGAATAGTTTTTAAGATAAGTGGCCATGCTTTTTTTGCCTTCTTCTAAGTTGGGTTGTATTGAATACCGGCAGTTTTCTTCCATTTTTTTTAGAATCATACCCTGAGCCAGCCAGTTTGCGGTTCGCATCAATTTACTTTTTGTATCCAAAACATAATCAAGTTTGTCGAAATAAATTTCTTTAGTCTGTGGGTTGTATTGTGGAAATCCATTTAAATAAATCGTTCCGTTTACAGATCCTAAAACATCTAATGCAATAACCATTTTTCCGTCTTTGTGCCAAATTTCAACATTCTTTACGGTAACTTTTTTGCTTCCTGAACCAAATTCCTGTCCAGCAAAATTTTTAGTTATGATTTTTGAAGCGTCGACATAGCTCGATATAGCCGCAATATTTGCCGTAATCTGATTTGGTATTTTAGCTACGGGTTTCAAAACAATTTTGCTTGCATTAAACGTAGATTCGGGTTGTTTTCCAACGATGGTTTCCATATTGCACTTCATTCCCATATCCAGTAAAAACAAATTATTTTTAAGTTTTGCATTGGTCGAATATACTTCTACTGGCACAATTCGCAGCCAGCTTTCATAAGTGTCACTCATTTGGAACGGCGTACATATTTTTT
>CBFGNY010000066.1:0-20895 GCA_965650235.1 uncultured Flavobacterium sp.
GGTAAATTGAATGATAGTAACAAAACCGACTGATTCAAAAAAAAATATGACAGAAAATAATCCTGAATACAACAACTTTAGAATCCCGGTACCAACCAGATTTGAAGAAGTATTTACGCATTTTTATTTTGCCGAAAACAAATCAGGTGAGTTCATAAACAAAACATTATTACCATCATATCAAACCATTTTGATTTTCAATTTCGGAGCAAAACCCTATTTACTTACCAAACAAAATACCCGAATAGAAGTAGATAAATACCTTATGATTGGCCCAATAAAACAGGCTTTTGATTATGTATTACCGCCAAATACTGAAATGCTTACTGTCAACTTTAAAGATGATGCCTTTTATCGTTTCTTTGGCAGCACTGCTATTTCAGAAAATTTGCCAATGAATCCTGAAGATTTGGTAAATGATGATTGCTTTGGTATTTTGTGGCATGAACTTAGCAAAATGAATAACACTAATCAAAGAGTTGATCACATTCTTAAATTTAGTGAACCCTATCTTATAAACAGAAATAAAATTGCCGAACAATTATCCAACTTTAAGGAACAATCCTTAAATCCTATAAAATGGGTTGCGAGTCAAAACAGCCAGACCGAACGCAATATGCAGCTCCAGCATAAAAAACACTTTGGCTATTCATCCAAAGAGCATAATCGCTACGAAAGATTTTTAAAAACTATCGAACTCATTCAAAACCTGACTGCCTCAACTTCAAAAATAGACTGGTTAGAAATTGTAACCGAATGTGGTTATTATGACCAAAGTCAGCTCATAAAAGATTTTAAGTACTACCTCAATCTTAGTCCGACTAAATACCTCAAATTCCAACAGGATATTTGTAATCCAATATCCTGATTTCGTTTTCTTACAATTTTAGCCAATAATGGCATCCTACATTTGTTTCATCAAATTATAAAAATATAAAACGATGAAACATCTTATTATTTATTCCCATCCCAATCCAAACAGCTTAAACAGCTATTTAAAAAATGTTGTAACAGAACATCTACAGGAAAACAATCACGAAGTAGTAATTCGGGATTTATACGCACTGAACTTTAACCCTGTTCTTTCCTTCGAAGACATGGCAGGTCAATTAAGCGGATTAGTATCCGAAGATGTAAAAAAAGAACAAGACTTCATTACCTGGGCAGATTGCATCACATTTATTCACCCCATTTGGTGGACAGGCTTACCTGCCATACTGAAAGGTTATATCGACCGCGTTTTCAGCTATGGTTTTGCCTACCGTTACGATCAGGGCATTCAAAAAGGACTACTGGCTGGCAAGAAAGCAGTTATCATCAACACCCATGGAAAATCAAAAGCAGAATATCATGAAATCGGAATGGATAAGGCATTACTGCTGACTTCTGACAAAGGAATTTACACGTACTCAGGACTAGATGTTTTAGAACATTTCTTTTTTGACAAAGCAGACAAATCCGTTACAGAACATTTGGACAATTGGACCAATCAAATCAAAAACACTTATTAATCAGTATTTATAACTTTTAAAAAACAACAATTATGGAAATTTTAATTCAAATAGAAGAACTAATAATGTTTCTTGGATGCATCTATTTATTTTCACGTTTAAACCTGAAATGGTGGTGGTTTCCTGCCCTTTTGCTTCTACCCGATCTGGCAATGATAGGTTATGCTTTTAATTCTACTGTAGGGGCAGTTGTCTACAACATAATCCATTTTAAAGGAACTGCCGTAGCCATTGGACTTTACGGATTGGCAAAAGAAAACCGAAAACTAATGCTTATAGGAATAATATTGCTGGCACATGCAACGATGGACAGAGCAATTGGTACAGGCTTAAAATACTTTGACGGATTTTGGCATACAAGTTTAAGTACAGAATCATTTTTGTAGTTAATCCCATGAATAAATAAAAAATGTTTGGGCGTTACCTACGGCATTTAGTAAGCTATAAGTTTTCAATTGTAACCGATTTTATTTCCAATACTGCTCCTGAAACTGGATGATAATTAACAAAATTGAATTTACAAAGGTTGTGGATATTCAAAAGTTTTCCGGTTGTTAATCCGTCCTGTCTGAAATGCGTCCATGGGATTTTTATGGTTTTGAATCTATTAGGTGATGCAGGCAAATCAGTTCTTGGGTGAGATCCTCCATGAACACAGTCGGTTCCTGTTACATCTGCTTCGCGTGCCTGCAATTTAATGTGTTGGGTCGATTTATACATAATTTTTACAAAACGGGAATTATTTGATAAATCAGTCCGCACTACATCATTAAATGCTGATGATGTGATTACTACATTCAGTTCAATTTCGCCAACAGGATTGTCGTTAGCGGTTACCCTGACAACACCTTCTTTTTGCCTGATAGCATTAATTATTTCGTAATTTTCCTCCACAGGTCCTGCTATCTGCCAAACATTTGATCGAACAAGATCTAAATCTGATTTCAGGATTGCTGCAGGAAGAATAAATCCTGAAGCAATAAACAAAATTGTAATTAAGACGATTGTTTGCCTAATCATATGGGAGTAAGTTGCTTTTTTTTATTTATTAAAACCAAATTTACTTTTTATAATCTAATTTAAACGACATGGATTGCAAATCCGCTATTAGAGTATGGTAAATAAAGAAATAAAGTTGTGAAATACTACTGAGAATCACTTTCCGCATTCAAACGTTTTAAAATAACAGATCGTAAGTGTTCACCATTTTCATCACCCCAATTTCCTAAAACAGAAATAACCGGAATTAATGTCTTCCCAAATTCAGTAAGACTATATTCTACTTTTGGAGGCACAACAGGATAAATTTTTCTTGTAATTAATTCGTGATCTTCCAATTCCTTTAACTGAATATTCAAAACCCTACGCGAAGCATCGGGGATTTTCCGCTGTAATTCACTCGGGCGTTTGTGTCCTTCGTTTATAAACCACAGCAAACGGATTTTCCATTTGCCATACAGCACTTCGCCAATCAGGTCAAGGCCGCAATTCAGGTTCGGTAAAATTTTTCTCTCGTACATATCGTAAAATTATAACTATGTTCCAAATTGTGCAATAGGGGAAAAATTTCTCCCTATGCGATTCGTATTTCCGTACTTGTGCAATCTGCACATATGGCTGAGATTTGTAAAAAAAACAATTATGAATCAGTATTTTAATTTCAACAACGAGTTATCAGGACAGGTTGCCTTGGTAACAGGAGGTACAAAAGGCGCTGGAAAAGCTATAGCAGAACGACTGCAGAATGCCGGTGCAACAGTAATCATAACCGCAAGAAACAAACCTGAGAAGGAAATCGCCAACCAGTATTTTATTTCGGCAGATTTGAGTAAACCCGAAGGAACCAAAAAAGTAGCTGAAGAAGTTTTAGCAAAATTTGGCAAACTTGATATCCTTATAAATTCTCTTGGAGGATCCGAAACCAATGCCGGCGGTTTTGCAGTGCTGACAGATGAAGACTGGCTACAAACTATTCAAACCAACTTATTGGCACCCGTTCGATTAGACCGAGCCTTTTTACCACAAATGCTCACCAACAAAAGTGGTGTCATCATTCACATTGCATCCATTCAGGGAAGATTGCCTTTATACGATTCCACCTTGCCTTATGCTGTAGCAAAAGCAGGACTTATCAATTACAGCAAAGGTTTGTCAAAAGAAGTTTCACCTAAAGGAATCCGGGTTCTAACCGTTTCCCCTGGCTGGATCATGACGGATTCTTCCAAAAGAATGATGGAAAGAATTTCTGAAAGCTCAGACATTTCAATAGAACAAGCCGCACAAAGCGTAATGGATGCCTTAGGCGGAATTCCTTTTGGACGGCCTGCAGAGCCTGAAGAAATTGGCGAATTTGTTGGCTTTTTGGTATCGCCAAGAGCTAACTATCTCACAGGAACCGAGTATGTCATTGACGGTGGTACCATTCCCACCATTTAATAACTTTAAAAATAAGTAGTATGAACTTACCCAATGTAATCACAGATTTAGCAACAGCTCAAAACAATTTTGACAGCCTGGCGTATGCAAATTGTTTTTCAGAAACAGCCGTGGTCTTTGACGAAGGAAAAACACATACAGGAAAAACAGCCATCAAAAACTGGATTGAAAAAACCAATCAGGAATACAAAGCAGTGATGAAACCACTCGAATATTCACCAGCTGAGCAGACTTTAGAAGCCGAGATTTCAGGAAATTTTCCTGGCAGCCCTATTGTGCTTACCTATCAATTTGAACTTAAAGACGGACAAATCCAATCGCTTAAAATTGCCTGATCAAATGTTTAAGGAAATTGAACTTTAAACTGATTTAATAAAGAAACCATATTTAAAATTAATAAAAACATTACAATTTTAAATATGGTTTCTTTATGAATGCTAAATTTTATGTTTTCAAAAAATTGCCAAGAATTCAAATAGCAGCAATACTGCGTAATATGTCAGGAGAATTTTGATTAATTAAAAATAGTTGAAATGAAATACGTAACTTTAATTACTGCAGCTATACTATTCATTTTGTCAGGCTGCAGCGAAAAACAATCATAATAAACAGCGAATCCTAAAGAGAATGTTATGACTTTTCAAGCAACCAATATTAGCATATCAATTGACAATTCAAAAGAAAAAGTATATCAGTTTGCATCGAATCCTGAGAATTTCCCTAAGTGGCTCGCTTTTGTAAAATCGGTTTCAAAAAAATCGAATACTATCTGGAATGCCGAATCAGATTTAGGAAATATTGAAATAGAGCTAAGCCCGGAAAATGAATTTGGAATCATCGATCACAAAGTGAAACTGCCTGATGGCACACAAGTGTATAACCCATTACGAGTTATAGAAAACGGAAAAGGAAGCGAAGTCATATTCACTTTATACAAAATGCCGGATAAAACAGAGGAAGAATTTAACGCAGATGCCAATTTGGTAAAAGCTGATTTAAAGGTTTTAAAAGATATATTGGAAAAGTAATTTTAAAAATCTGCTTTCTGAAATAATCTAATTCTCTATACAATCCTATTAATATTAAGAATGCTATTTTGGGCGTTGCCTACGGCCGGGCTATCCGCTATATCTTTTTGTTTTTAAAGAAAAAACAAAAAGGATACCGCTGTTATCCCTAACGCAATCTTGAGTAAAAATTATATTTAGAGTTTTTAAGACTAAAAAATAGCGTAAAGACATTCTAGATTAATCTATTTTTTTCGTTTCTTTTTCTTTGTTGATTTTGCTTTTAAATTTCTTTGATAATATGGAGATTTTATTGAACCTTGAGTTAAAAAATGCTCTGTCAATCCCAATATTTTTACATATTTAGCACTATCATTTATTTTATTTTTTAACTCGTTTAATGTTTTTCTTCCAAGTTCTTTATCGGCATAGAAGAAATTAAGCATACCGATGCAAAAATCAAATAAAAATTCTGATTCAGGATATCTTGCCTTGTACTTTAACAAAAATTCAATTACATCAACAAAATTTACTTTTTCTTTATGTTTATATACATGAGCTAACTCTTTGTAATTTTCATATACATTCTCAATATTATTTTCAATCATACCAAAAAATCCCTTATTGCAGTATATCGGCGTAGAACCAGGGAGCAAAGCTTCAGCTCTCTCTGTATATTTATAAGCATCTTCAATTTCATTTTTCTCATAGCAAATTCTTGACAATAATATACAATTGGCATAATAAAATTTATGATTTCCTACAAAAATTATTTCGCATTCTTTTAATAATTTATAAGCAGTGCTTATATCATTATTTAGTGTATACTTTCTAAGCGCATTTACTGTAAAAATATTAAGTAAAATTTCATCAAGTCTTTCTCTTTTCCTATTAAGAATTTCATTTACCAAACTAATATTTTCTTCTACTTTTCTTAAGCTTTTAAATATTTGAAGTGCGACATCCAATTCCTCTTTATAAATTAGATACAATCCCATAAAAAATAATAGTGAATCTCTTAAATTATATTTGATTTTATCTCTATCATCGAAACTTTTACTTTCAAGATATATCCAATCCTTATTTAAGTTTCGCAAATGCAAATCTTGTGAAACGTTAATTTGAACTCTATAGTTTTGATAATTTTCTTCATCAAATCTACCGACGAATTTCAACTCTGTAATTTCAATTTTTTCAAATGTTTTAGAATCTTCAGTACAGTTACCATATTTAACAACTGCTAATAGAGCATTATCTATAACATGATGATTTTTATCTAAATATTTCTTTAAATCATTTTCGTTTTTAATAAAATCAACAGGATATAGCTTTAATTTTAAATCAGGAAAATCTGTTTGAATTTCGTCAATCATTTCTCGAATTAACCTTCTAATCTTTGATTGTGAAGTAAAATCTCCACATTTTATAAACAACCCGGTCGTTAAAGTTTTTCTTTTATAAAGATTCCATCGGTTAGATTTAAATGACCAAACTAAAAAAATAATTAACAAAAGGCTAAATGGAAGTATGCCATTAAAAAAAACTTCCTTTTGTGGAAATGTCGAATTTAATTTATCTGAAGCAACACCCCAATATCCTAATGAAAAAATCATCATAATAAGAGACAATCCAATATACGAGTCCCAATAATTTATGAAATTGGCAACCGTATCTCTAAATTCATTTATTTTAAACATATCGCAAATATATATGTAACATTTAAATTACAATTTGAATACATTTGCGAGTTATCAACATTTTCAAAAACTTTTCTACCATATAAAGAAACTTCAATAATTATTATCAATGCTCCCCATACCCAACCTCATCCATCTTCCCGCTAAACACACGATATTGAATAACAAAATAAATAATCACCAAAAACAAAGCGATAAAAAACCAGCTCAGACCAGCATTTAATCCATATTCTCCGGCGGCAGTGTTATAAATCGTTAACGATGGATTGACATTATTGGTAGAAGGCAAAACATTCGGGAAAATTGAGACGGCTGTTGAGGCAAATCCACCCACTAAAAATAAACTTGAAAACAGAAATCCCAAGCCGTCTTTCTGGTACGAGCGCACTTTGAACAATCCTATAATTCCAACAAAAGTCATTAAAGGAAAAAACCAAAGAATCGGGTTTTCTACAAAATTATGAAACGGTTCCGGCTCGATAAAATGCCAGATCTGCAGGGAAATGCAAACCAAAACCAACAAACCAATATTCAGTTTAAAAACAACGTTTTTAAGTTGTGTATTTAAGGCCGAATTGGTTTTAAAGATAATCCAATTGGCACCATGAATCGTTAAAGCGACAACACTCACAATTCCCAGGAAAAGCGTGAACCAATCTATAATTCCCAATTCATTTGCCTGCGGGCTAAAAGTCGGATTCCACAAAGGCAAAAAGAAAAAATGCGGTTCCTGAGTCGAAACGCCATTTTCAACCATTCCAAGGTTGACACCACGAACGATATTCCCCAAAGCAATTCCGAAGAACAAAGCCAAAAGCAAACTCGCTATTCCGAAAGCTTTATCCCAAATTGCCTCCCACATAGGATGATGAACCTGACCACGCATTTCCAATCCAATAGCACGGAAAATCAAAAGCCATAAAATCATAATCAATGGCAGATAAAATCCGCTGAAAGAGGACGCATATAAAGTTGGGAATGCAAAAAATAAAACGCCTCCGGCAGCGATAATCCAAACTTCGTTGGCATCCCAAAACGGACCAATTGAATTCGTAATTGCTTTTTTATCTTTTTCTGTATTAGCAAAAAACAAATGAATAATTCCTGCTCCAAAATCGTAACCGTCTAAAACTATATAAACGGCCAGAATTCCCATTAAAACTACGTACCAAAAAAATTCCATACTTATATTTTTTCTGTTGAAAGTTCCACATTATGCGGTCCTTTATTGATAATTTTTCCAATCAAAAGCAAAAACAGCATTCCGAGTAAAAGATACAATCCTATAAAACCCAATAAAGTAAACAAGGTATTCCCGGAAGAAACGGTTGGAGATGCGCCCGCTGCAGTTCGCATTAAATTATAAACCAGCCATGGCTGTCTGCCTAACTCGGCAGTGTACCAGCCTGTTGTATTGGCGATATACGGAAACGGCATCATAAACATGAGTGACCATAAAATCCATTTGGTTTGATATAATTTTCCTCGAATCAATTGAAAAAGTGCGAGAACCATCAAACCAATAAATACCGTTCCGAGTCCCACCATGATATGATACGCATAATACAATCCCGAAATATTCGTTGGGTGTAAATCTTCTTCAAATTGATCCAAACCTTTAATCTCCTGATCCCAGTTTCCATACGTCAGGAAACTCAAAATATTGGGAACCGCAATTTTATTATCCAGTTTTTTGTCTTTTACATCCGGCTGCCCAATCAAAACAATTTCAGAACCTCTTTTCTCAGTATGAAAAATTCCTTCCATGGCGGCAAAAGTTACCGGCTGGTATTTCACGACATTTTTCGCCAGTAAATCTCCGGTTGGAACTGCCACAATTATACTCGAAATCAATCCGAAGATAACGCCCGTCTTCAAAAACAATCTTCCAAAAGAAACATTCTTCTGACTCAAAATATAAAAGGCACCAATTCCGGCTACCACAAATGAACTCGTTACCAAAGAAGCTGCCTGATTGTGCAGATACGAAGGCCACAACCACGGATTTAAGAACAAAGCTTTGAAATTCGTCAGTACAAATTTTCCGTTTTCCAGAATTTCATAACCAACCGGATTCTGCATCCAGGAATGTGTGGCAATAATTAAGTAGCCACTGGCCCAGGAACCAATCATAATTAATAATCCAGTTAAAAAATGCCACTTATGCCCTATTATCTTTTCTCCAAATAAAAAGATTCCGAGAAATGAGGATTCCAGAAAAAAGGAAAACATGCCTTCCATCGCCAAAGTCTGACCGATGATTCCGCCTGTGAGTTCCGAGAATTTTGCCCAATTGGTCCCAAACTGAAACTCCATCGGAATTCCCGTTACGACTCCCATCGCAAAATTCAGCGCAAAAATCTTCATCCAGAAGTGCGTTGCGTGATTGTATTGTATGTTTTGAGTTCGAAGGTATTTCCACTTAAAGTAAACAATGATCAGCGAAAGTCCCATTGTAAGTTGCGGAAAAAGATAGTGAAAAGTAATGGTGAAGGCGAATTGCATTCGGTCGTAAAAGAGCATTTCTTCCATAGAGCGATATTTGTTTATGAAGTCCCACAAATTTACCCATTAAAACCCGAATTACTATCCTAAAAGAATAGTTAATTTGTAAAGTTTTAAACCATATAAGTGATATAAGTTTACCGCAAAAACTCAAATAAACTTATATAACTTATATGGTAAAAAACCTTCAACCACTTTTTCTCTGAAAATTCAAATTTCTGTAACATTAGTCACTTAGTTTCCAAAAAAACAGGGTTACATTTGCGAAACATCATTTAGATTTCATTATCATGAAAATAGAACAAATTTACACTGGATGCCTTGCACAAGGTGCTTATTATATTACTTCAAAAGGAGAAGCTGCAATTATTGATCCGCTTAGGGAAGTTCAGCCGTATCTGGATCGTCTGGAACGCGATAACGTAAAATTAAAATACATTTTCGAAACACATTTTCATGCTGATTTTGTTTCAGGCCATCTTGATTTGAGCAAAGAAACCGAAGCTCCGATTGTTTACGGACCAAATGCAAAACCCGAATTTGACTGTATTATTGCCAAAGACGGAGAAGAATTCAAACTTGGTAATATCACCATTAAAGCTTTGCATACTCCGGGTCATACGATGGAAAGCACAACCTATTTATTGATTGACGAGAGCGGAAAAGAACACGCTATTTTCTCCGGAGACACGTTATTTATTGGCGATGTTGGCCGTCCTGATTTAGCCCAAAAGGCAGCCGGAATGACTCAGGATGAATTAGCAGGGATTTTATTTCATTCTCTTCGAAATAAAATCATGACTCTGGCTGATGATGTTATTGTTTATCCGGCGCACGGTGCAGGAAGCGCCTGCGGAAAAAACATGAGTAAAGAAACCATATCGACAATTGGGAATCAAAAAGCAACCAATTATGCCTTGCGTGCCGATATGACCGAAGCCGAATTTATTAAAGAAGTTACCGACGGTTTATTACCTCCCCCAGCCTATTTTAGCATGAACGTAGCTATGAACAAAGGCGGGTACGAAAGTTTTGAATCGGTTTTGCATAACGGAATGAAAGCAATTGCTGTTAAAGATTTTGAGGCTGTCGTTGAAGAAACCGGAGCCTTGATTTTAGATACCCGAAATAGCGGAGATTTTAGTAAAGGATTTATTCCGCAGTCCATTAATATTGGAATCAACGGAGATTTCGCACCCTGGGTCGGGACTTTAATTGCCAATGTAAAACAACCTATTATATTAGTTACCGATATTGGTCTGGAAGAAGAAACCGTAACACGCTTAAGTCGTGTTGGTTTTGATTCGATTATCGGACATTTGGACGGCGGTTTTGAAGCATGGAAAAAAGCGGGTTTTGAAATAGATACGGTAAACCGAATTTCGGCAGAAGAATTTGCCGATAAATTTAAAAGCAAAGAAGACAAGGTTGTCGATGTTCGTAAAGAAACTGAATATGAAGCAGAACACATCGAAGATGCCTACAGTAAACCGTTAGCCTATATTAATGACTGGGTAAAAGATATTAATCCGAATGAGCATTTTTATCTGCATTGCGCCGGAGGATACAGAAGCATGATTGCCGCATCGATTTTACAAGCCCGAGGTTTCAGAAATTTTACCGAAATTGACAGTGGTTTTGGAGCTATTGCAAAAACCAATATTCCAAAATCAGATTTTGTTTGCCAAAGTAAGATTTTAAAAACATAAGTATTGAACATAATTTTCACCATATAAGTTATATAAGTAATTATAAGCTAAAGTTTAAATTTACTTATAAAGCAATATAAGTCCTAACTATCCGCACAGTAATTAAATGAACTTATATCACTTATATGGTGGAAAAACCCTTTAATTTTAAATCATGAGTATACTAGAAATTATAAAAGAACCATGGCCTTGGTACGTTGCGGGTCCATTGATTGGATTGACTGTACCTATATTATTGATTATCGGAAATAAATCCTTCGGAATTAGTTCGTCTTTGCGACATATTTGCGCAGCTTGCATTCCGGCTAACATTTCCTTTTTTAAATACGACTGGAAAAAAGAAAGTTGGAATTTATTCTTCGTTTTCGGAATTTTTATTGGCGGTATTATCGCAGCTTATTTTTTAACCAATCCAAATCCGGTTGAAATCACACCACAGCTTTCTGAGCAATTAGCCTCTTACGGAATCACAGATCATTCCGGATTATTGCCAAAAGAGCTTTTCTCGTGGGAAAGTTTATTCACACTTCGCGGCTTTATCATGATTGTAGTTGGCGGATTTTTAGTTGGTTTCGGAACACGTTACGCCGGCGGATGCACGAGCGGTCATGCGATTATGGGAATTTCAAATTTGCAGTGGCCTTCATTGGTAGCCACCATCTGTTTTATGATTGGCGGTTTTATTATGGCCAATTTGATTCTGCCTTATATTCTTTCACTTTAAAATTTAAAAATGAACAATTTAGAAAATAAAAATACCGATACAGAAGGAATCAACGGAAGTCAAATTAAAGATTCAGGTTCAGCCAACTTAAAATATCTTTTGGTTGGAATCTTCTTTGGAATCGTATTCGTAAAAGCCGAAATCATCAGCTGGTTCCGTATTCAGGAAATGTTTCAATTACAATCCTTCTTTATGTATGGCGTAATTGGAAGTGCGGTTGTCGTAGGAATAATTTCAGTTCAGATCATAAAAAGATTCCATATCAAAACCATTCAGGGAGAAAAAATCGAAATCCAGCCAAAAGTTTTCAGCAAGGGTCAAATTTATGGGGGACTAATGTTCGGATTTGGATGGGCGATTACCGGAGCTTGTCCCGGACCTTTATTTGCACAAATTGGTACCGGAGTTACAGTAATTGTGGTAACCTTATTGAGTGCGATTGCGGGAACGTGGTTTTATGGCTTGATTAAGGATAAACTTCCTCATTAATATTCACTCACATATATATCAAACCCGACAGGTTTTTTTTAACCTGTCGGGTTTGATATATATGAAAATTCAAAAATGAACAAACTATATTTTAAAATATTAATCGTCTTGTTATTTGCAAACTGTTCCGGAAACAATAAATCTAACGCTCAAGCAGCAACTACTATTTATTCCGTCGAAATGGATAGCTTAGAATTGTTAGACAAATCAAGAAATCGAAAAATTCCTGTCGTTATTTACCATCCAAAAACAGAAAAGAAAATAATTAATCAGCAAGTTGTAATTTTTAGTCACGGATATGGCGAGAACAAAGGCGGGGATAATAAAATATATTCTTATTTGACAGAAAATCTAGCTTCTAAAGGTTACTATGTCATTAGTATTCAACATGAACTTCCAACTGATGATCTTCTTCCAATGGAAGGAGATTTTAAAGTTACAAGAAAACCAAACTGGGAAAGAGGCTCTAAAAACATATTATACGTCTTAAATGCGTTCAAAAAAACCGCCCCGAATTTAGACTTCAAACATGTCACACTAATTGGTCATTCTAATGGTGGAGACATGACAGCCTTATTTGCTACAGAACATCCTAAATCAGTCTACAAGATTATAACAATGGATAACCGAAGAATGCCTCTTCCAAGAGTTCACAATCCTAAAATATATACACTGCGTTCAAAAAATTATAGTGCAGACAAAGACGTATTACCTACAGAACAAGAACAAAAAAAATATGGAATCACAGTTCAGTTCACATCCGTTAATCACAGTGATATGGATAATGACGCTACAATCGAAGAACAAAAAGCACTGAATAATTACATTGAAAATTATCTAAGTCAATAATATTAGTCTAAAAGATTCTCTTGGGCGTGCCACCATCCCGATAAAAAGGGTAATGCTCTTTGCGTTTACACCCCTTTTTATCGGGATGCTGTCGGGCTATCCATGCTACTTCGGTAGCTAATTCCTATCCCTCACGCGGTAAACGGACTTTCAATCGCCTTTCAATTTAAAAACCATAATTTCGCATCTTTATTTAAGAGCAAAACCAAGTTATTCTCATTCCTTTTCTTATGTTTGTTGTGAGACAAAACTCCCCCAAAATAAGCCTTACTACACCATATGAATCGCACAGAACAGTTATCAAAATTACAAAACACACAAAATTGGGATGTAATAATCATTGGCGGAGGAGCAAGCGGTCTCGGAACTGCTATTGATGCTGCAAGCCGGGGTTATAAAACAATTTTACTTGAAGCTGTCGATTTTGCAAAAGGAACCTCAAGCAGAAGTACCAAATTAGTTCATGGCGGTGTACGCTATCTGGCACAAGGCGATGTGCATCTGGTTCGGGAGGCATTAAAAGAAAGAGGTTTATTGGCTCAAAACGCTGGTCATTTAGTCAAAAACCAATCATTTGTTATTCCAAATTACAATTGGTGGAGCGGAATCTTTTACACCATCGGGTTAAAGATTTATGATTTACTGGCCGGCTGCTTAAGTTTAGGGACTTCAAAGTATATTTCAAAGGAAAAAACTATCGAAATGCTTCCTAATGTTAGGGAAAAAGGTTTGGTTAATGGTGTTATATATCATGACGGACAATTTGATGACTCCCGATTGGCCATCAATATGGCGCAAACTGCTGTAGAAAACGGAGCCTGCGTTTTAAACTATACAAAAGTTGTCAATTTATTAAAGGACGATAAAAACCAGATTATTGGTGTTCAGGTATCAGATCAGGAAACTGGGAATAAATATGATATAAAAGGATCTGCTATTATAAATGCGACAGGTGTTTTTACAAATGCCATAATGAAAATGAACGATAGCGTCTACAAAAAATACATTGTTCCAAGTCAGGGAATTCATTTGGTGTTTGATAAATCTTTTTTACCCGGTGACCACGCACTGATGATTCCGAAAACAAAAGACGGAAGGGTTTTATTTGCCGTTCCGTGGCATAACCGTGTAGTAGTAGGAACAACTGATACCTTAATTAAAAGCCATAGTTTAGAACCTATTGCTTTAGAAAGCGAAATTGAATTTGTGCTTGAAACAGCGGGACGCTTTTTAGCAAAAAAACCAACGCGGAAAGATGTATTATCGGTTTTTGCAGGATTGCGTCCATTAGCCGCACCTAAAGAAGAAGGCAAAAGTACCAAAGAAGTTTCCAGAAGTCACAAGATTCTCGTTTCTGAAACTGGCCTCATAACCATTACAGGAGGAAAATGGACAACCTACAGAAAAATCGCCGAAGACATTATAGATAAAGCCATCACTACCCGCAAACTATCTAAAAAGCCTTGTAATACAGAACATTTTCCCATCCACGGAAACAAACCCACCACTACTGCTGACCGCGAAAATCATTTGTACATCTATGGTTCTGATATTCCCAAAATAATCCAATTACAAAATAGCGAACCCGAATTAAAAGAAAAACTGCATCCCAATCACGAATTCACAATGGCTGAAGTAGCCTGGGCAATTCGTTATGAAATGGCCAGAACTGTTGATGACATTCTGGCAAGACGTGTGCGTTTATTATTTCTGGATGCAAGAGCGGCAATCGAATCTTCTGAAAAAACAGCAAGATTAATTGCTAAAGAACTTGGATATGATGAAATTTGGATTGCTAAAGAAATTCTGGACTTTAAAAAAATTTCGAAAGGCTTTCTTTTGCCTGAATTTCAATAATATCATTAACCTCACATAATTAAACTACTTTATTTGTAAAACTTTTAAAAACTGTCGGACTAGTCTTTACAGCTCAAAAAAGTAAATCCAAAAAAATATTTTACAACTTTCAATAAAAAATAGTAGATCTTTACATTAACCACATAGGTCATAAATTTTTATTCAGAATCAATTAACACAAAATTAACAAGACACTTGTATATACAACAATTAAAAGTTATACATTTGTATATACAAATTACACACTTACAACTATGACAATTGAAGAAGTTATAAAAAGCACTGTTAAGATGGATAATGCGAAAAAAGTTATTCTAAACATTATGTACACACAAAATGTGATTCTGGATCGTTTTAACGAGATAATGAAACCGTATGATTTATCAGGAGAGCAATATAATGTAATGCGTATACTAAGAGGACAAAAAGGAAATCCTGCAAATATGTGCGTCATACAGGAACGTATGCTCGCCAAAACTAGTAATACTACCCGATTGGTGGACAAATTATTGCTAAAAGATTATGTTACACGAAATGTCTGTCCTGACAATAGAAGAAAAATTGAAGTTTCAATTACACAAAAAGGATTAGACGTTTTAAAAGAACTAGACCCGAAAGTAGATGAACACGAGCGTTTATTTGCTTCGAATATAAGTCCTGAAGAATTAGAATTATTAAATCAATTATTAGAAAAATACCGAACCCAACAAAATTAATATTATGAGTACATTACTAGAAAATCTTAATTGGAGATATGCAACAAAAAAATTTGATGCAACCAAAAAAATCTCCGAAACAGATTTAAATACTTTAAAAGAAGCTGTCAGATTAACTGCTTCTTCCTACGGATTACAACCTTTTAAAGTGGTTATCGTAGAAAATCCGGAAATTAGAGAACAGTTAAAAGCGGCAGCTTACGGACAAACTCAAATTACTGATGCATCTCAAATTTTTGTTTTTGCAAACGACTTAAATGCAGGACCAGAATCAGTAGCTGCTTACATTAAGAATATTAGTGAAACAAGAGGAGTTCCTACTGAAGCATTAAGAGGCTTTGAAGATATGATGAATGGAGTAATTTCAAACTTATCACAAGAGGCTAAAAACATCTGGACAGCAAAACAAACTTACATCGCTTTAGGAACTCTGCTGTCTGCTGCAGCTGAATTAAAAATCGATGCAACTCCAATGGAAGGTTTCAATGCTGCTGCATTTAATGAAATTTTAGGTTTCGATAAATTAGGTTTAAATGCGTCTGTTATCGCCACTGTAGGATACAGACATGATGAGGACGACACTCAGCATTACAAAAAAGTAAGAAAATCACAAGAAGAATTATTTATCACACTATAATTATTAATAACAATCAAAATCAATTTTACAACATGAAAAATTTAAAAACAATTGCATTAGCATTATTCGTAGCAGTAGCGTCAGTTTCAGTAAACGCACAAACTAAAACAATTGACGCAAAGTCAAGTACTATCAAATGGGTAGGTAAAAAAGTAACCGGAGAACACTCAGGAACTGTAGATTTTAAAGACGGAGCTGTAATTTTTAAAGGAAAAAAATTAACTGGTGGAAGTTTTACTGTTGACATGACTTCATTAAACGCAACCGATTTAAGTGGAGAATACCAACAAAAATTAAACGGTCACCTAAAAGCAGATGATTTCTTTGGAACTGACAAATATCCAACTGCTAAATTAGTTTTCAAAAAAATTGGAACTACTAAAACGGCTAATGTTTATAAAGTGACTGCTGATTTGACTATCAAAGGAATTACTAAACCTGTAATTTTTGATTTAACCGTAAATCCAAACAGTGCTACAACTGCATTTAAAGTTGACAGAACTAAATATGATATCAAATACAACTCTGGTAACTTCTTCGAAAATTTAGGAGACAAAACTATCAATGATGATTTTGAATTAACAGTAGCTTTAAAATTCTAATATTTCAGACTTACTAGTTCTAAATGCAGCAAGCCCCAACAGTCTTAGATTGTTGGGGTTTGCTTTTTTATTAAAAAAAACATCGAAAAAACGTAAAAATAACGTTCTTAATATTCTAATAACCCTTTCATAACAAGGCATCGCATTTTGATTAACACTCGGCTTATAATTTTGGCTTTATTAAAAAAATCAAAAGCTAGAAATCAAAATTATAGTTATGAAAACTAAAATCAGTATTGCCTTTATCATTTCCCTCAGCACTTTTCTTCTACACGCACAACAGCAAAAAGGAATTTTCGGAACAGCTAACTGGATGAATAACTGGACCAACTTTAAACCCTACACTGTTGAATATAATGAAGCTACTAATATAATAGCGGGTACAATCGATAAAGACACCAAACTAACCAAACGCAACACCTACCAATTAGTAGGGATTGTGTATGTAACTAATAATGCTACACTTACAATTGAACCCGGCACGGTTATTAGAGGAGATGATAAAACCTGTGGCACTCTAGTAATTACAAATGGTTCTAAAATTATAGCCGAAGGTCTGGAAACAGATCCTATAATTTTTACATCGAATAAAGAAAACACTGCAAGAAGACCTGGTGATTGGGGGGGAATTATAATTCTTGGAAAAGCACCCATCAATAAATTGGGCGGAATAAGCACATTACCTTTCAATTTGGAACCTATGCTAAATCATTATGGAGGAGAGGATACAGAAGATAATTCAGGAATCTTGAAATATGTCCGTATTGAATATTCAGGAAGAAAATTAAGCGCTTTGAAAGAACTTAACGGACTTTCATTAGCCGGTGTAGGAAGAAAAACCGTTTTAAGTAACATTCAGATCAGCTATTCTAATGATGATTCTTTTGAATGTTACGGTGGTGATTTGAATATGAACAACTTAATTTCATACCGAACTACAGATGATGACTTTGATTTTACACAAGGAGTTCAAATCAATATCAGCAACAGTATTGCTATTCGGCATCCTTATTCTTCAGATGTTTCAGGATCAAGATGTTTTGAAGTGGACTCCTATGACAAAGTAGAAAACACTGATATGACCAAGAAAATGACCAAAATAAATGCCAGTAACATTACTTTAATCAATTTGGAAGAAAACAATCAGGGACTGGTCAGAGAATCATTATATGTTAGGGAAGATACCTTCTTTAAATTGACAAACAGTGTCATTTCCGGCTTTACGCCTTTTGCTTTATTAGAAGGAAATATTGGAAACGGAGATGTTAATTTATCTAAAATTGCATTTCAAAACCTGATAATTAACAATTGTGGTGGAGGAATTACCAGCGAATCTGCAAGTGGAAATCCAGCTATTGAAAGATATTATGGAAACCCTTCATTCTTTTTGGAATTCACAAAAATTAAAAACAGCGTTTTGTTTGCAATGCCTGATATCAAAGGAAATCCAGATTTTAGAAGAAATATGAACAACACAGTTGCAAGTGGGAATTAGGGAATTCAAAACACCTTTCAATTTTAGATATTTAACAAATTTCTAAATTAGGAAAAGTTTTTTTTTGCTTTTAGTGTGTTTTAATTCAAATTACATTTATATATTTGCCATATCAAAATAAGATTATGAAAATTACAATGAACAATACTTGGTGGTGGAAGAATTTACGTCAATCGTCGTGAACAAAGCTTCCTATGGTATTGTAACTATAAATATAAAAGGCTTGTCATCACGACAAGCCTTTTTTTTTGGTCGCAATTGAATCAACAGAAATATTAAAAACATAAAAACGAAATACTTTGAAACCTTTTATACTCAACACACACTACAAACAAATTCTGGCAGATACCATCACGCCGGTAAGTATTTATTTTAAAATCAGGGATAAATTCCCAAATAGTTTATTGCTTGAAAGTAGTGATTATCACGGAAATGACAATAGTTTCTCTTACATCTGCTGCAATCCGATTGCGACGATTAAAATCGAAAACGAAATCATTTCTAAAACTTTTCCTGACGGAACGACGGAGCAAATTAACATTGATGCTTCAACTAATATTCCGGAAGTAATTCAGGAATTTTCAGGTCAGTTTAAATCGGAGAAAAATGATTTTAAATTCATAAATAATGGGTTGTTCGGATACATTTCGTATGATGCAGTTCGTTATTTTG
This sequence comes from uncultured Flavobacterium sp., assembly GCA_965650235.1. Taxonomy (GTDB): domain Bacteria; phylum Bacteroidota; class Bacteroidia; order Flavobacteriales; family Flavobacteriaceae; genus Flavobacterium. The sequence goes on from CBFGNY010000066.1 coordinate 18,907, forward strand.
AAAAAGTTTCAATTGCCAAAAAAGATACTGCGACTTTAATTCCGGATGTATTTTATGCGGTTTATCAAAACATTATCGCAATCAATCACTTCAAAAACGAAGCGTATATTTTTTGTCATAGCGTGGATGGAAGAAACAATATTTCTGAAATTGAGCAATTATTACAATCCAGAAATATAGCTTCGTACAAATTCACGAAAGAAGGCGAAGGCTTTTCAAACCTGACCGATGAGGAATTTAAACACAATGTAGCTTTAGCCAAAAAGCACTGTTTCCGTGGAGATGTATTTCAATTGGTTTTATCCCGTCGTTTTACACAAGGTTTTAAAGGTGACGAATTTAATGTTTACCGTGCTTTGCGAAGTATTAATCCATCTCCGTATTTATTCTTTTTTGATTATGGTGATTTTAAAATATTTGGGTCTTCGCCCGAAGCACAAATTATCGTAAAAGACAGAAAAGCAGAGATTCATCCAATCGCAGGAACTTTCAGAAGAACCGGTAATGATGAAAAAGATGCTGAATTAGCAAAAAAACTATCCGAAGATAAAAAAGAAAACAGCGAACACGTAATGTTGGTCGATTTAGCTAGAAACGATTTGAGTAGAAACGGTCATGATGTGAATGTAGAAAGATATAGAGAAGTTCAGTTTTTCTCTCACGTGATTCACCTGGTTTCTAAAGTTACCGGACACTTACACGATAAAGCGACTACGATGCAAGTAGTTGCCGATACTTTCCCTGCCGGAACTTTAAGCGGAGCACCTAAACACAGAGCCATGCAATTGATTGAAGATTACGAAAAAACAAATCGTAATTTTTACGGCGGAGCCATTGGTTTCATGGATTTCGAGGGGAATTTTAATCACGCGATTATGATTCGAACATTCCTGAGCAAAAACCATCAATTACACTGCCAGGCTGGTGCCGGAATTGTTGCCAGCTCTGATGAAGAAAGCGAAATGCAGGAAGTATACAATAAATTAAGAGCATTGAATACAGCTTTGGAAATGGCTGAAAAAATCTAAAAGATGGGACAAATTAAAATATTTGGCATCAGGGAAGAACTTCATCCGATAAGGGAAAAGTTATCCCATATTTTAAGCGAATGCATGTTTGAAGCATTCCAATTTCCAAAAGAAAAAAAAGCACATCGTTTTATTTATGTTGATGAAGACAGCTTTTTTTATTTTGAAGGAAGAACAAAAAAGCATACGATTATAGAAATTAGCTGTTTTGAAGGAAGAAGTATCGAATCAAAAAAGAAATTATATCAATTGATTTTTGAAAAATTTGAAACGCATTTAAGTATAACTCCGATGGATGTTGAAATTACCCTATTTGAAACTCCAATGCATAATTGGGGAATCCGGGGTAAAAGCGCAGATGAACTTGTTTTAAATTATAAAATTAACGTATAGATGAAAAAATATATTCCTTTTTTAATTGTCATCCTGCTTTTAGCTTCGTGTGAAGCAAAAAAAGATTCAGATACACTTCCGTTAACAGGAACCTGGCGTCTTATTTCAGCTGAAACAACAGAAAAAGATTCTACGTTCTCAACTTTTAATCCAAAGACCAAAATGATTAAAATTATAAATGACAGTCATTTTGCTTTTTTCAATCATGATTTGAATAACGGTAAAGACAGTTCAGCAGTATTCTTTGGCGGAGGCGGAAAATATACTTTGAAAGACAGTGTTTACTCAGAAAACCTGGAATATTTCAATAACCGTCAGTGGGAAAACAACAAATTTGAATTTGTCGTTAAAATTAAAAACGATACATTGATTCAAAAAGGAATAGAAAAAATAGAAAAATTAGGAATCAATCGAATTATTACAGAAAAATACATTCGAGAAAAATAAAAAAATAGTTTTAAGTCGCTGTTTCAGTAACAGATATAAAAACTTAGCAACTCAGAACCTTAGCAACTTAGCACCTCAAAAAAAATGAAAAAAATATTAGTTATAGACAATTACGATAGTT
>CBFGNY010000067.1:0-20768 GCA_965650235.1 uncultured Flavobacterium sp.
GCCAGCATTTTCTTTCTGGGCAATCTAAATCCTCCTTGGTATTGTATTAAATCAAAAGCACACCTCCATTTAACAAAAACACTATCTGGAACCGGTTTAAAAATATCTCCTGCAGTAAAACTACCCATAGTTATTCCCCAACCTTGATCGCTACCAACTCCTGTAGAAGCTAATGCAACATTTTTTCCCTGATATAAAAACTCTACAAAAGGTGCAGAAGGGTAATTCTTTGGTGCAGAAATTCCAGCTTCCCAACTAAACTTCTCCTCCTGTTTTGCTTTATCTTTAGGTGACTGACAGCTTATTAATAAGCTAAATAGCAAAAAAATAAAATTAACGATTCTCATATGTTTTTCTTTTATAACTGATATTTCCATTTTCATCTTTCGAATACGCTACAGGATGGTTTATAAAACCATAGTTCCCTAATAAATAATGATCCCCAGTTTTAGAATACAATGCATCCAAACCACCATAGTGAGCTGATAAATGCACATATTTATTACAAATATGGCTATATATTTCGACAGGTATAGTATAAGTTTCATTAGATTGTTTTTTTGCTATTGCTAACATTTTTTCTAAATAACCTTTTAGTACAGTACTATCATCTGGAATTTCATGTTCGAAACTATTTGGTACATCTTTAGCAACTTTATAATTTTCATAAAATGGAACATCATTATCAATTGCTTTCTGAAGCATTACATACATAGGGACTAAACTGTATTTATTTGAAATTACCCGCTCATCTGTTATCATGTAATGATCTGATATTTTTCTTTCGCTAAGCATGTGCTTTTTTGTCGGATCATATACCCATTCTCTAGGAGATACATAATCTCCGGCTCTTTGTACTTCATTGCTTTCCAATACAGGAAACCCATCTTCAAATAGTGGTTCTGCTGTTACTTCCCGATAGTGATCGTAAGTATTAATTAAATTAATTTCTTCCTTATCTTTAGAAAAATAACGGCTTGTATAAAACTCCTTTACTTTTTGTTTTTCTGCTAAGGTAGTAGTATCATCAACAGGAACATCAAAATAATCCACCACTGTTTTATATTTATCTAAATTAGCATAGCCACCTCCAATATCAGAATGCGCACCAAGCATGTACAACGTATAACCTACGTCTGTAGGAGTGAGCGCAAAATTTTCTCTCCACTCGTTTTGAGCCACAATATGAAATACTTTTTTTATGCCCAAACCTGCCAGACTCGTTTTTATAGTTTGCAGCATAGCCTGCCCAAAACTTGTTACAATACCAACTCCCGGAATGAATGAAAGTTTGTAACCCAAATTATCCCTAATAACCATATCCCCTACCACAGTATCAAAAAGACCTAAAAACCTAATCTCTATTTGGTATGTTTGCCCTACTGGTTTATATCCTTTTTCTTTCAGTTTTTGACCTAGTAAGCCTCCTGCATGGGTTCTTAATATGATTTTTCCGGAAGGCATTGGAAACTTATCGTAAGGGTCATTGACCATTTCATTTTCATAAGCTGCCTTTTTCTTTACTTCATTACAAAAATGCCTGGCCGCTGCAGCACCCCGACTAAAGCCAAAAACATCAAAAACTATTTTATTAATTTTTTTTGTTTTTGGAACAGCGCTAAATTGTAGCTTAATCAATTTTTCTATACCTTCTTCTACCCGGGCAATTATTCCCCAGTCATGACGCCCGAAAGCTGAACCCAAAATATCATCTTCTTCATCTTTCCTGGTACCAATACCTTCTACATATTGTTTAAGGATTACATAGTCTCCATATTCTGGATGTCCATCATTTTCTGACGTTTTATCTCTTTCAAAATTCTTTTTCTCCTTATACAAATCAAAAAGTTTTGCAACATTTGAATAAGGATTCCAATAGCTGTCTCTATCTGCTACTTTGACTTTTACATCAATTTCTTTATTATCTTTATCTTTGACTGTTTTTATAAACTTAAAACTAGAAGGGATGGTATCTGACTTGTAAAACTTATCACCTGAAGTAATTTTAGAATAATATGTTTTTTCAGAGTTATATCTATTATTCCCCGTACCGTCAAAAAACATCCCTACATATACATTTACAGAATCATCATTTTCCGTGGCTTCTACTTTTAGTTTCTCTGGTTGTACATCTAGTTTAACTCCATCCTGGTCCCCAACTGTTTTTATTTTTTTTCCATTTGTGGTGATGCTTCCGTTGGAATAAAAAGTAATTTTTCCATCGGAAGTGATTTGTGATTTTCCACCTACATTTCTCTCCTTCATATTAATAAAAATTGCTAGCTTCTGAACTATTGTGTATTATTTGTTTTTGGGAGTGCTTTGTAAATTCTTCTACAGAAGAAATAACAACATCTTTATCGCCATTAAATATCATTTCTTTTGAAGTGTGAGATTCCAAATTACCTTCCACTCTTTCTATAAAGTTACCTGTAATCATGCTGTTTTTATTTCCGGTAACAATTTCTGTTTTTATACCTCCTACACTTTCGGAGGCATCAACTCCTACACTTTCAGTTTTATTAACCCCTACTGAAGTTGATAAATTATTAGAAACATTAATATCCATATCAGTACAGTTAAAAGAAATTCTTTTTGGCGCATTTACCTGCATATTTCCCTGCCCGTCCATTAAATAACTGTTTCCACTCGCATCCTCGATCAAAACACTGCCATCTCCATCATTAAAAATAATTTTGGTTCCTGAACGGGTATGGATTGCCTTTATATTATTTTGACCATCTGCATAACCGCTGGTGCTGCTTCCATTGTAGTTTGTTCCTAAAACATACGGATTTTGAGCATTGTCCCCTTCAAAACCTACCAGGACTTCCTCATCAATTTCCGGAATAAAATAAAAACCTTTTCCTGCTCCTGAATGTGGCTGAATCATTCTTATCCAATCACTTACAGTATTTCCGCTTGCCCAGTTAAATTTCACCTTTACACGTCCGAGTCCTTCCGGATCGTTATTGTCATTTACTTTGGCTGGCTGGGTTTTTGCTTTGGCAAATACATGAACATCTGTATAATGTGGTGCTGCAACATCAGCCGGAATTGCCTTAATGTTACAGCAATAATTTCCGTGAACCTGAGAAAGATGTGATACTTCTATTACAATGAGTTCATACGCTATGGTTTGGTTTACAATACTAAAAACTTGCCCCAAACCTAACGGAAAGTAAGATGTTCCGCTATAATGTACGCTATTAGCATCGCTGCCTGCGGTCTGTAGTTTGACCATTTGTTGTAGTTCTTCGCTATTTTGGGCATTGGCGGTATATGCACCCACACTTAATTCTGCCTGTGCAACGGTTCCCTGATTATGGCCTACAATAGATGCAAGACTATCTTTGCTTCCGGTTGAAGTACGTGCAGCAGCATTGCGTATATTAGTCGCTCCATTATAATCATAACCGCCCAAAGATATTTTATGCGAAGCCATATTGGCCTGTACCTTAAAACCATGTAATGAAGCGCCATTGATAAGCTTTATAGAGCTGGCCTTGGTTTGTCCGAACTGCATTCTCATTCCATCAAAATAAAACCATTGCCCGTAACGTCTGGCCAATCGTTTTAAGAATTCAAAACTGGTTTCATTGTACTGAGCCATATAATTGAATTCCTGAAGATAAGTAGATTTTATAGCTTCTCTTTGGTAAAACTCCCCTGGTCCTTCCGACAGGATATTCAATACAATATCATCCATGCCACGCTGCTGAAAAGTTCTTGACTTTTTCATATCATCCAACACTATAGTATGGCTTACTCCTTTTACATGCAAACCAACCGCGCTGCCATGAAGATCTACTGAAGAAAGTTCTGTAATGATCCCTTTGCTCATCAGTTTAATTCCGGTTAGGCTCTTAAAAGTAAAAATAACCTCATCACCCAAATAAGCCCTTAAAGCCTTTGCCTGATCTGCCGGATTGATTATTGCCTTCCCAGTATATTGCCAGACAAATGAAAAATGATGATGATCAGCCATTTTTTGGGAAACCTCTAAATCATGATAAACAACATTTGGAGTAAAACTTCCTATAGTAATATGAACTTGTTCAGAAAAGTGTGCCATGCAAATAATTTGATTTAAATATTAAGTAAGAATTTTATGCTCAAAAATAAGCTTTTAATCTACTTAAGCAATGTTTATGTAAAATATTTGTAATTATTTTATTACACAAAACTAAACTCACAGGCATTCAGTCTTTTATAAAAAAATTCACTTTACTTTACTTTACTTTACTTTATATAAATAATCCAGTAGATTTTACATTGGTTTTAATCTGCAGAAATATTAAATAATGTTGTGAAAAAAATAAACCCGCTAATAATTTAGCGGGTTTAGACTCTATTTTTTGGCAACAACTTTCACTTTTTCAGACTTACCATTTCTACTTCTCTTTTTATGCATACTCCTGATAAACAACAGTTTTCGTTTCCATTTTCTTTTTTTATTTAAATGCAAACGACACATTTACAAAAATAAATGTGTCGTTTTTTTGCTTTATTTCGAAGTAAAGTTCTAGATTTTTCTTCTGCCTCCAATTAAAGACAACAGGAACAATACTATAAATATAAAGAATAAGACTTTAGCGATACTCGCAGCTCCGGCAGCTATACCTCCGAAACCAAATATTCCGGCCACTATGGCAAGAATAATAAAAATGACTGTCCAACGTAGCATAATATTGATTTTTTAATTAATACTGATTTTTTTGTTATATCAAATTTCACTATTTAACAGGAATTAGATTAACTCAAAACATTATTTTTTTATCTCAATCGATTAGTCATTCTTAATCTGGATTAAGTGAGTTTTAGCTTTTATAAACTATTTTTGTAAGGTAAAATATCCTATCATGAAAAATTATGACTTTTTGATACTTGGTAAAAATGAGCCTATCCTCGAAATTTTGCTTCGGCTTGTAAATGCCAATGAAAATTGGGATGCCGTAGGATTTAATGATGAAAAAGTAGCTCAGGATTACTTTTTACAGAACAAGGTTGACTTTGTTTTGCTGAGTTCCGGAATTGAAGATAACATTGAAAAAGAATTTTCGGCATTTTGCTTAAAAGCACATCCTGATGTTGAAATCATAGAACATTTTGGCGGCGGAAGCGGCTTGCTTCAATCTGAAATTTATGATAGATTGTATAAGAAAGGAAAACTTTAAAATGGAGAAAAAATATTCTGTTGCTATTTATCCTTCGCAAGATGTTATTGATGCTGTCAAAACAATGAAGGATTATTTAAAAAGCAAGATCGACTGGTATAACAGCTGTAATTCTGTCGCGCATATTACGATTTGCGAGTTTACCATGGACGAATCTCAAATCCATAAATACAAACAAAAGCTTTCTAAAATATGTGATACTTTTGAATCTTTCCCAGTTTATCTGGATCATTTTGGCTCTTATGAAGCCGGTGCATTTTATATTGCCCCAAATGAAGATTCTAAAATGAACCTGAAACCAATAATGAAAAAAGTTCAGGAGGCATTACAACTTTCAAATCTTAAAAAAAGTAATGATCCTCATCTTTCTATTGGCAGAAGATTAACTCCTGAAAATCTTAAAATAGCTTCACAACTTTTTACCACAATTGACATTGATTTTTTATGCAGGGAAATTGTTTTGCGTGAACTTGATCCTGTCAAAAGACAGTTTTTTGTAATTGATACTTTTTCGTTTAACGGAAATGTGCAGCCGGAATTCGTTCAGGGAAGCTTGTTTTAGCAAAATAAGGAACGTCAAACAAAGAAAACCTGAAACTTGAAACTCGTAATTGATTTTCATATATTTGAATTTTACAATTCACGCTTATGAAATCATTAGATTCTTTTTACCAGGATATTACCGAAGGCTCCACTGTCGAACCGAGTTCATTATTACCCAACGACATCAAAAAAGAAATCGGTCATTTTAATGTATTCGATATTAAGGAGCTTCTCGAAAGAATGAAAGACAAACCCGCAATGCCTTATGACAGAAGAGCGTATTACAAAATCAGTTTGATCAGGGGCAAAAACAGGGCTGAATATGCTGATAAAATAATTGAAATCGAAAAGCAGGGACTTTTGTTTGCTACACCAAAAATCCCTTATAATTATGTTCCGCAAGACACGAATCAATCAGGACGATTTTGTGTTTTTACCAGTGAATTTTTATCTAAAAACAAAAGCGGAATTGGTTTAGACGAACTTCCAATATTCGCTTCTGACGGCTATCCTATTTTTCAGCTTTCCGATGATGAAGTTATCGAAGTAGCATTGATTTTCAACAAAATACAAAAAGAAATCAACTCAGACTATGTGTATAAATACGACTTGATTCGGAATTATGTGGCCGAATTAATTCATTTCGGACAGAAATTACAGCCTATCACCGCCTTGTATTCAAAACACAACTCGGCAGCCAGAGTTTCTTCTTTATTTGCAGAATTACTCGAAAGGCAATTTCCGATAGAATCTCTGCATCAGCGATTGGAACTCAGAACCCCAAAAGATTTCGCCCAAAGATTATCAGTTCACGTCAATCATCTGAATAAAGTTTTAAAGGAAAACACCGGAAAAACTACAACCGAATTAATCAGTAATCGTTTAACGAATGAAGCCAAAATCCTTTTAAAACAAACGGACTGGAACATCTCTGAAATTGCTTTCTCTCTGGGCTTTGAAGAACTGGCACATTTTTCTAATTTCTTTAAGAAACAAACCTCATTTACTCCTTTAGCCTTCCGTAGTTGATTTTAGATTTTGAAATTGATTTTTGAAATTGCCATTGTTATTGATATTGATTTTTGATCACCTGATTTGAATTTCGCAAACTTCGGTTTGATATTTACAATTCCCCAACTCTTCTTTGCTCCTACCTTTGTCTTATCGATTTAAAATAAACACATAGAATCATAGCTAATTGAAACGCTTAAAAAAGGCATTTCATTTATTTAAAAAGACATAGCGCTATGTCTGAGAAACTAGTTTCTTTCATATTCATTAAAAAGAAAAAATCTATGTTTCTATGTGTTTAATTTTTTTACACAGATTGGTAAATTTTTAATTCTCAATTTTTAATTTTTAATTCATATATAAAAATGGCAGTAAATACAAAAATCGCCTTAGTAACTGGCGGCAGCAGAGGTTTAGGAAAAAATATGGCAATTGCAATTGCGAAAAAAGGAATTGACGTAATCATTACCTACAACAGTAAAAAAGACGAAGGTGACGAAGTAGTAAAAGAAATCGAAAATTTAGGTCAAAAAGCAACAGCACTTCAATTGAATGTAGCGGATTCAAGCACTTTTGACGTTTTCTTCGAAAATATTTCAGCAGTTTTAAAAAACACTTTTAAAACTGATAAATTTGATTTCCTGGTAAACAATGCCGGAATCGGAATTCATAATTCTTTTATAGGAACGACAGAAGCAGAATTTGATCAATTGACGAATATTCAGTTTAAAGGGCCATTTTTCCTGACTCAAAAAGCATTGAATTTCATGAATGACGGCGGCGGAATCGTGAATATCTCAACAGGTCTTGCCCGATTTTCATTCCCTGGATATTCGGCTTATGCTGCTATGAAAGGCGCTATTGAAACTTTGACTAAATATCAGGCAAAAGAATTAGGAGAAAGAAAAATCAGGGCAAATGTTGTTGCTCCGGGTGCCATAGAAACCGATTTTGGTGGCGGAGTTGTTCGCGATAATGAGGAGCTGAATAAACATATAGCATCATTAACTGCTTTGGGAAGAGTTGGTTTACCGGATGATATTGGTGGTGTCGTTGCCTTTTTATGTACCGAAGAGGCACGTTGGGTAAATGCACAGCGTATTGAAGTTTCTGGTGGAATGAATTTGTAATTTCATCTTCATTATTAAATTATTAAACCGACAGATTTTCAAATCTTGTCGGTTTTTTTATTTTAAAATTTTAAAAATCAGTAACAATATCTTGCTTCAGACGTCTTAAAACATAACTAAACCTACCAGTATGAAATTCAACCTGAAAAATCTTGAAACTTCTCCTCAACCCTACGCCAGAATCGCAGGGTTATTTTATTTATTAATTATCATAGCCGGTGCTTTTGCTGAAGCTTTAGTCCGTAATAAATTGGTTGTATATGGAGATGCTACAACTACTGCAAACAACATTATACATTCTGAATTTTTATGGAAAATAGGCATAACTGCCGACTTGATTATGCAAGTATGTGATTTGCCTGTTATGGTGCTTCTTTATTTTCTTCTCAGACCTGTAAGCAAAAAATTAGCGCTGCTTAATTTGTCTTTCAATCTGATTCAGACTGCCGTTTTGGTCATAAATAAATTAAACCTTCTGGCAGCATTATTCTTTTTAGGTGATGCTGATTACTTAAAATCTTTTAGCCCTGACCAGTTGCATACATTATCTTATCTTGCCATAAAATTACATGGCTTTGGATTTGGTATTGGATTGATATTTTTTGGGTTTGTTTGCTTAATCGAAGGTTATTTGATTTACAAATCAGGGTACTTCCCTAAAGTATTCGGAGTTTTAATGGCAATCGCAGGACTCTGTTATTTAACCAATACTTTTGCCTTGATATTGGCTCCGCAACTTTCAAGCATCTTATTATTATTGCCTTGCCTTGTTGCAGAATTAGCATTGAGTTTATGGCTGATTTTCAAAGGCGTAAACCTTCCTGTCTGGAAGCAAAAAGTAGCTATTTCTTAATTATTTGCAACAAAAAATAAAATCAAAAAAGGCTGCAGGAACAAATCCTGTCAGGCTTCTTTTTTGAAATAAATTGAATTAGTAAGACTTATTTCGAACTCTTATATATTGTTTTTGCTCTTCAAACGATCAGTTAATTCTCTTCTGTAGGTAATTCCAATGGGCAGTTTTTCTTTTTTTATCAGCACAAAATCTTTTTCGCTTTCGTCTATCTTGTCTAAAGCGATGATATACGATTTGTGAATACGCATAAAGTTTTTTTCAGGCAGGCATTTCTCCAGTTCTGTTGTGGTAATGGATGCCAGAAAAGTTCTTTTAATGGTATGCAATTTCACATAATTGCCAAAACTCTGCGCATACAAAAGCTGGTCTAATTCGATATCAATCAAATAACCGTCAATCTTTACACTTATGGTATTTGGTATAACTTCTTCAGGTTCCGACTTTATGATTTCAGTTGAGAAAAAACGCTCTATGGCCTTTAAAAACCTTGGGAAATAAATGGGTTTCAGTAAATAATCTATCACACCATAATCATAACTTTCCAAAGCAAATTCAGAATACGCAGTTGTTAGAATTGTTTTAGGATGTGTTGGAATAATCTTTAGCAATTCCATTCCGGAAATTTCCGGCATGTTAATGTCCAAAAACATCAAATCAACTTTATTTTCACGCAGATAATCCATTGCTTCAATACCGTTGTATCCCTGAAAAACGAGTTCCAATTGTGGATTTTGTTTGATATAATTTGCCAAAACATAATGCGCAGCCGGCTCATCATCAACAATAATGCATTTTTTGGTTTCCTTCATCATACAAACTTTTTCAGTTGCAGTTTTAAATCAACGATGTAGGTATTTTTATCGTCCTGAATATCTAATTTATACTCTTTTCCGTAAATTAAATTCAGACGCTCAATCGTATTTTTTAAACCAATTTTAGTAGAAACAACATCGGTTTTCTTTGGAATTGAATTTACAACATGCAGATGCAATAATCCGTTTTCGACCGTCACAATAATACGGACAAAACATTTTTCGATAGCACAGGTTCCGTGTTTAAAGGCATTTTCAATAAATGCAATCAATAACATTGGTGAAACTTTATAGGCGTTTTCGTTATCAATTTTGCAATCGTACGTAATATCACAACGATAGCCTACGCGTTCTTTTTCGAGCTGCACATAGCTGTTTATAAATTCCAGTTCGTCTTCAAGAGAAACGCATTGTTTGTTATTGCTTTCCAGCTGATAACGCATCAATTGCGATACTTTCATGATCAAATCCGGCGTTCTTTCCGGGAATTCCAGGCTGATTCCGTAAAGTGTATTGAACGTATTGAATAAAAAATGCGGATTCAATTGTCCTTTTAAGGAGTTTAACTGCATTTGATTAAAAAGCAGAGTTTCATCTGTTTGCTTTTTATGGATCCTGTAGAATTTAAACACAATTATCGGACTTAAAATGCAAACCAAAGTTCCTAAAACACTCGCAAATTGATACACATAACTTCTTTGATGCGAATTTTGGTAGAGATGATAATTGCTAAACATCTTGAGCATCGTAATCTCGTACAGCACAATCGAAAATACAAATACACCAAAAAGCGTCAGAAATACATAAGTCAAAGGACGGCGGGTCTTGAATAATATCGGAAGAAGAAAAAATCTGTTGAACTGGGCGTGCATGTACAGAACACAGTAGAAGAAAACGCCCATTAAAATAGAAGTAAAAGAACTAAATAACATCCAGTCATTTTTTAACGTATAAATCGTAAATGAAAAGGCCACAACGGCAATTTCCTGCCACCATTTATTGTCTAATATGTTATCAAATTTTTTATTCATTTTTTAAATTAAATAGTTTACAAAGTACGGACAAATATTTAATTTCTTTTTCCAAAAAATGACCAATTCAATTCATCATTTATTATTGCAGTACATCATTTAAGAAGGGTTATATCCACGCAAGTGAAATAATTTTGGGGCTATAATTTCACATCTAAAATTATTATGTATTTCAAAAAAACTACTTTAACTCGCTGGATGCAATTAGTTTTTAGTTTTAATTTTTCGTCAGTTCGAGTGTTTTTCGCTAGAAAAATGTATCGGGAACAAGAAAAATTAGAATTAAAAACGGTTCTCGATACATTTTTTTCTCCGTTTCACTACACAAAAAATACTCGAACTGACGTTTTTAACAAGAGCTCAAGAGTTGCTTTATTATTTTTCCTGATTTTTGCCTCAATGGGTTATTCACAAACCTTATCCTTAAAAGAAGCGATAAAAACAGGCTTGGAAAATTACGGTTCCATCAGGGCAAAAACCAATTATACCAATGCTTCCCGCGAGACCCTAAAACAATCCAAACGCGATTATTTGCCTAATCTAAACTTGTCGGCTCAACAGGATTACGGAACAGTAAACGGGCAAAACGGTCCGCTTTATGGTTTTGGAGGATTGGGAGTAGCTTCATCAGGGCTTCCACTTCCGGATCAAAACTGGAATTCGGCTTTTGGGGCACTTTATTTAGTGAATATGAACTGGGATTTTTTCACTTTTGGAAAAGCAAAAGAAAAAATCAATCTGGCGAAAGTGGATGTTCAGGCCAAAGAAAATGATCTGAAGCAGGAAATGTTTCAACAGGAAATCAAAATTTCTGCCGCCTATCTTAATTTACTGGCAAGCCAAAGATTACTGATTTCGCAGCAAAAGAATTTAAGTCGAGCCGAAGTTTTCAAAAAGACAGCCGTTGCCCGTGTTAAAAACGGATTACTGGCCGGAGTCGATTCTACTTTGGCTACAGCCGAAGTTTCAAAAGCTAAAATCGCGTTGAATCTTGCCCGCAATTTCGTTAAGGAACAAAACAACAAATTAGTGGATTTGATGGGCGTTGCGCCTCAGGATTTTGTTACCGATACGGTTTTTGTAAACCAGATTCCGAAAGCCTTATTATTAGCAGAAAAAACAACTGATAGCCTTCATCCGTTACTTCAATTATATAAAACAAGAATAGATTATAGCAATCAGCAGACTAGATTATACAAGCGATTTTATTACCCAACCATGAGCGCTTTTGGAATCTTGCAGACAAGGGCTTCGGGTTTTGACTCGGCTTATGCTGCAGACCAGACTGCTTTTAAACGAAATTACTGGGATGGCGTAAATCCGGATCGTACCAATTATTTGATAGGAGTTGGAATTACCTGGAATCTGACCACACCGTTCCGAATGAGCAAACAGGTAAGTGCGCAAAAATTTGTTTCGCAAGGCTTGCAGGAAGAATACAATCAGGCGGACAGGGAACTAAAATCGCAATTGAATTTTGCCGAAGATAAAATAAAAGTCACCCTTGAAAATTATGCCGAAGCACCCATTCAGGTCAATGCAGCACAAAGAGCGTATTTGCAAAAATCAACTTTATACAAAAACGGCCTAACTGATCTGACAGACATTACACAAACGTTATTCACCTTAAACCGTGCCGAAATTGACCGTGATATCGTCAATAATAATGTGTGGCAATCGTATTTGCTAAAAGTAGCCGCAACGGGCAATTTCGACTTATTTATAAATGAATTTTAATTATAGCTCCTAATGAATTTAATACGTTTTGCACTCCGCAAACCCATCTCCATATTAGTATTGGTGGCTGGTTTATTTTTCTTCGGAATTGGCGCCATCAAAGACATTAAGGTAGATATTCTTCCGAAGATGAATTTGCCTGTAATTTACATTGCACATCCTTTTGGAGGGTACACACCGGACCAGATGGAGGCTTATTTTGCCAAAAATTATGTCAACATTCTTCCTTTTGCCAATGGCGTAAAATCGGTAGAAACCAAGAATATTCAGGGGTTGATGATTATGAAGTTAACCTATTATGAAAACACGAATATGGCGCAGGCTGCAGCCGAACTAAGTGCGCTTTCGAACCGGATTCAGGCCGTATTTCCTCCGGGAACACAGCCTCCGTTTATCATTCGTTTTGATGCTTCCTCCTTGCCAATTGGTCAATTAGTCTTGAGCAGTAAAATACGTTCCAATAACGAATTGCAGGATTTGGCGAATGTGTATGTTCGTGCCTCTTTTACTTCGATTCCCGGTTTATTATCTCCGGCTCCCTTTGGCGGAAGCCCAAGAACGGTAGAGGTTAACGTAGATCCTGATTTGTTGCGTTCACATAACCTGACACCCGATCAGATTGTGGAAGCGATTCGTTTGAACAACCAGACTGCCCCATCCGGAAACGTGAGAATTGGTGACATCAATTACATTTCGCCAACGAATAATACGATTAAGGAAATTAAGGATTTTGAGGAGATTCCGTTGTTTAAAGGCGGTGTTCAAAACCTGAAATTAGGAGATGTTGCCTCGGTAAAAGACGGTGCCGATGTGACCAACGGATACGCTTTGGTTAACGGAAAACGTTCGGTTTATATCAGTATAGCAAAAGCCGGAGACGCTTCGACCTGGGATGTGGTTCAGAAATTAAAGTCGGAATTGCCTAAAATTCAGAGCACGCTTCCTGAAGATGTACAATTATCATACGAATTTGACCAGTCGGTTTATGTAATCAACTCGGTTAAAAGTTTGATTACCGAAGGAATTATCGGAGCGGTTTTAACCGGATTAATGGTTTTATTATTCTTAGGTGATAGACGTGCAGCGTTAATCGTAATCCTGACGATCCCGATTTCGATTATTTCCGGAGTTTTATTTTTGAAATTATTCGGACAAACCATCAACTTAATGTCCTTGAGCGGACTGGCGCTGGCGATTGGAATATTGGTGGATGAAAGCACCGTGACGATCGAAAACATTCACCAGCATCTCGATATGGGCAAACCAAAAGCACTCGCAATTTGGGATGCCTGCCAGGAAATTGCCTTACCTAAATTATTGATTCTGCTTTGTATTCTGGCGGTTTTTGCACCTGCCTTTACAATGGTCGGAATTCCGGGAGCGTTGTTTTTGCCGTTGGCTTTGGCGATTGGTTTTTCAATGGTTATTTCGTTTTTATTATCTCAGACTTTTGTGCCTGTAATGGCGAATTGGTTAATGAAAGCGCATCCAAAACACGAACATGCACCGGAAATCACAGATGATGAAGCCGAATTCAACGCTTGCGGATTAACACCTGAATCTGAAAAACAACTGATCACTCAGAAAAAAGAGTATGTTGAAAGAACAGATACGGATGGTAACGGAAAAATTGGTGCTTTCGAGCGTTTCCGAATCCGTTTTATGAGAACGCTGGACAGACTTTTTCCGTACAAAAAAATTGCTGGTTTAACCTATTTAATCGGAATTACGGTTCTTGCTCTGGTCTTCTTAACCTTTATCGGAAAAGATGTTTTTCCGAAAGTAAACTCAAGTCAGTTTCAGCTTAGAATGCGTGCTCCCGACGGAACCCGTTTGGAACGTACCGAAGAAAAAGCCATTTTAGTATTGAAAGAAATAGAGAAAATGGTCGGCAAAGAACACATCGGAATTTCGTCTGTCTATGTGGGTCAGCACCCTTCGCTGTTCTCGATTAATCCGATTTATCTGTTCATGGCAGGTTCACATGAAGCTGTTTTTCAGGTGAGTTTAAAAGAATACCATACCGATATGGATGATTTTAAGGATGACCTTCGAGCCAGAATCAAGAAAATCCTTCCCGATGTAAAAATATCTTTTGAGCCTATTGAATTGACGGATAAGGTTTTGAGTCAGGGCTCTCCTACTCCAATCGAAATTCGAATTGCAGGAAAAGACAAAAAACGAAATGAATTATATGCCAATCAAATTGTAGAAAAACTGCAAAAAATAGCGTATTTCAGAGATGTGCAGATTGGTCAGCCCATTCATTATCCGGCCATGAACATCGATATTGACAGAACCCGTGCTGCCGAATTGGGTGTTGACATGAACGATATTTCGCGTTCGCTGGTCGCTGCCACCTCATCATCAAGATACACAGAAAAGAATACGTGGATTGATGAAAAATCAGGTCTTTCGGTGAATGTTCAGGTTCAGGTTCCGTTGAACCAAATGAAAAGCAAAACCGATATTGGGGAAATTCCGGTATTAAAAAACTCGCTTCGTCCCGTTTTAAGTGACGTAGCCAAAATTACACCCGGCTTTGTAAGCGGTGAAAATGACAATTTAGGGGCAATGCCATACATTACGGTTACAGCAAATATTAGTCAAACCGATTTGGGGACGGCGACTAAAGATGTGGCTGCAACTATCAGTTCATTAGGCGAATTACCACGTGGCTTGTTTGTCACGCCAATTGGACTGAGTAAAGTATTGGAAGAAACATTAAGTAGTTTACAAGTAGGATTATTGGTTGCCATCTTTGTAATCTTCTTAATGTTGGCCGCTAATTTCCAGTCGTTCAAGGTTTCTCTGGTGATTTTAACCACAGTTCCGGCGGTAGTTTTAGGAGCGTTGTTAATGCTGACCATTACAGGTTCAACCCTAAACTTACAATCGTATATGGGCATCATTATGTCGGTTGGGGTTTCGATTGCGAACGCCGTTTTACTCGTTACCAATGCCGAACAATTGCGAAAAATAAACGGAAACGCCTTAGAGTCGGCTCGTGAGGCTGCGGCACTGCGTCTTCGTCCGATTATCATGACTTCGGTGGCGATGATTGCGGGAATGTTACCGATGGCGATTGGTCACGGCGAAGGAGGCGATCAGGTTTCTCCGTTGGGAAGAGCCGTTATTGGCGGGTTATTATTTTCGACCTTTGCCGTATTATTAATCTTGCCATTAATATTTGCCTGGGCGCAGGAAAAAACAACAACACAATCTGTTTCTTTAGATCCCGAAGACGAAGAAAGCATCCATTATATCTCATCAATAAGCAAGTTAAAAGTTTGAAAGTCATAAGTTAAAAGTCCAATCGTCGTGAAAAAACTTCGATACATTTTTATCCTTTCCGCCTATTTATTAAATAAGACATTATATCATATTTTATATAAAATCATACAATGAAGACTAAAATACTACAACCAACCGCGCTGTTTTTTGCAGCACTATTTTTCCTGAATAGCTGTAATTCCAAAAAGGAAGAAGTGGTTACGGCAGCAATCGAACCTAAAACAGAAACCTTTCTTTTGGAAAAAGAAAAACTGACCACCGAATTGCGTTTACCTGCCGAATTAACCGGTTTTCAGCAAGTGGATCTGTATGCCAAAGTGAGCAGTTTCGTGAAAACATTAAAAGTAGATATTGGCTCAAAAGTAACCAAAGGACAGCTTTTGATCGTTTTGGAAGCTCCCGAAATCAGTTCACAGCTGGCTGCAGCTCAATCGAGATTAAAATCGATGGAAGCTATTTATGCCACCAGCAAAAGCACCTACAACCGTTTGTACGAAACGAGCAAGGTCGAAGGAACGATTTCTAAAAACGATCTGGAAATGGCAAGCGGAAAGAAAAACTCTGATTACGCACAATATCAGGCAGCCGTTGCAGCACATAAAGAAGTTTCGATCATGAGAGGTTATCTAGAAATCCGTGCGCCTTTTGATGGTGTTGTGGCATCCAGAAACGTAAATTTAGGAACCTTTGTTGGTCCAACTTCAAGTTCGCCATTATTGACGATTCAGCAGCAAAACAAATTGCGCCTGGCGGTTTCTGTTCCCGAATTGTACACCGGATATTTACACAATGGCGACGAAATGAGTTTTAACGTAAAATCGTTGCCGGAAACTTTTAAAGCGACAATTACCAGAATGTCTGGCGCTTTAGACTTGAAACTGCGTTCTGAAAGAGTCGAAATGGATTTTCACAATACCAAAGGAAATTTATTACCCGGAATGGTAGCCGAAGTGCTATTGCCGCTTAACGCAAAAGACAGCACCTTTGTAGTGCCAAAATCGGCATTGGTGAGTTCTGCCGAAGGTTTGTTTGTAATTAAAGTCCTGAACCACAAAGCCACAAGAGTCGATGTAAAAAAAGGAAGGGAAATCGAAGATAAAATCGAAATATTTGGTGATTTAAACCGCAAAGACCGACTTGTAAAAATCGCCAGCGAAGAAATTAAGGAAGGTGATGTCATAAACGAATAACCTGTACTCATTTAATTAATTATTGATTTGTTCGAAAGTGCTGTAAGACTTAGGTTTTGCAGCATTTTTTTATGGAGCTGATTCCTGCTATCATTCCAATCTTTTGTGCCGAACCCCGGCACAAAAGGATTTTTACTTCTATCAGGGCTAGGGGTTTTGCAATTCAAAAGAAGCTTATGTTTTTACTTACATAACAAATATACTTCTATAAGCTTTTTGTACAATTTTTCCTTACATTAGCCGAATAAACAAGAGCAGATTTGTGACGTAAAAATCATTCCCAAAGTGGGTGAATTGAAGCCATTTTATTATTGGCATAAAAAAGTTACAAGAAACCTTTGAGCTATACTAACGAAAAAAGAAATTATACAATTATGGGAATAGTATTTGGAAGTCCAAGATTTGTGGTGCCTAAAAATGAAATCAAAGAAAGTGAATTTAAACTAGAGAGCAATTATATTCACAACCATATCAAAAGTGTAGCTTCTGAAATGGTCGCAAAATTTAGTGGTGACAATACGGGTATTGTTTACAAATTATACAGAGAAATTGCAGACGGAAAAGTTGTTAATCCAACAATTATAGTTTCTAAAAGTCCACATTCAAGCGATATTGCTTTTTATGATGAGCAAAATAAAAAAATTGTTGTTTGGGAACATCATTTAAAAAACATAGAGAAAGAAAATGACAAAAAAATAAAATTAGCTTCAGGACTAGCAATATCCTATGGAAAATATATCAATACAATCATAAAAGACAGTTTAAATCCCAAAGATAATCTAGAAATATACGATTACGACCTTTTCAAGTTTGATGCTTTAGGTGATGCCATCGTAATTATTGCAAAATTGGAATCGCCAGACTTTAGTGGAAATTTAGAAATTAGTTTTCCTAAAGAAGAAAACGGAAGACTACAACCAAATCATTATAAACAAGATAAAAATACACGAGGCGGTCCAAGTCCTGGAGATTTTAATGATTATGAAAATCCAAGTATTAGCTCTGGACCTGGCGACCCACCTTTAAATATGGGACTAAAATTTAGTTTTAGTCTTAACGGTGGCTTTTCAGCAAGTTTGTATGCAGGAATTTCAAAAGAAGTGGCAAGAGCGGGCGATTTGCATTTAATGCCAAGTTTAAATGCCGCTTTAACTTATTATGGTTACGGTGCGCCCGGCACTTCATCATTAAGTCGTCATTTATTCAATGCAACGCTCACACCTGCCATGACACTGGGAGTTAAAACAGGAAACTCTCTCAATATGAATTTGTTTACAAACTTTACTGGCTCGGGGGTAAACAATCCTTATGAATATGCTTTTACCGTGGGCTCAACAGGAGTTTTAAGTTCCGGAAAAGTTACAAGCAATTTGGGTAAAGATGGGAAAAGAAGAACAGATGATTACAATTCTCAAGACAATCCCAACCGAAATCAAATTGTAGGTTGTGCATCTATCAAGCTGGGCAATTTTATGATTTCGTCATATAACGATATTTATAAGCTTCCTTTGTTTCTTGGTATGGATTCTGACCAGTATTGGTCTGCAGGTTTAAATATGCAAGCCAGATTAACTGACAAAATAAGTATGGCTTATGCTTTCGATTTATATTATGGAAAATCGAATAATAAAAACCCATACAATCTAGATAAAATGATTGACGGTCAAAACTATGACCATCAGAAACTGTTTGATGTTTTGTTAAATCGTGGGCAAGAAACATTTTCTTTCACTGATGACAATGGTAATTTAAATACATCGACCAAGTTTGGTTATGGAACCTTTTGGCCATCAAATATGATGCATGATACGATTAAATTTCCAACGATACCCAAAGAACCGAAAATCCCAACAGAGCCTTCAGATAGCTCAAATGAGAAACTCAATAATAATTATAAGGAAGACAAAATTCAATATGAAAGAGATTTGAGAAACTATGAAAGAGATTTGAGAAACTACAATGATAGTAAAGATCTAAAGCGCGATACTTATTTTCATCATCTTTTTGTTGTGTATAGTGAAAACTCTAAGTCGCCCATCTTAGAACGGGTAAAAACATATTTGGCTGCCGATATACCAGAAAAAACAAAATTACTCCAAGAATTTTATAAATTAGAAGAAGAAAATAAAAATAAATTTATAGATGAAAAATAAAATAGTTGCATTTTTATTATTGTTAATTTTTATTAATTGTAGAAGTGAAAAAATAGATGTTAACGATGAATATCGTAATTATCAGATTGCTAAAGGACTTGACCCAAGTATAAAAAGACCTTTTCAACACTTTAAAGATTTTTTGACTTATCAAGATTCTATTAAAAAACAAAACTTAATAAATAGTCCAAGTTTAAAAGTAAACCAAGTCTATGTTCATTATAGAACAAACAATTCTGTAGAATTTTCTGTTTATTCTGATGAAGGCACTTTCTGCGTAAGCACATTCGATTTGGATATGGATGGAAAAATTTTAAGCATTCCTGATAATGGAATTGTTAAAGTAATAAAACCAATTCGAGTAGAAGACTTTGGAGATTTTGAAATTACTAATAATTTTATTAAAACTAGAAAAAGAAGTAAAACTCCGTTTAAAGAATGGTATGATTATGTTAATGGTACTATAAAAAAAGACACAATTCATTTTATAGAAAAATATATTGGGACAAACCGTTATAAATTTAAGAAAAAATGGCTTACAAAAACTCGTAAAACAGACATAAAAGAAATATATCAGCCAACTCTAAAAGCTACAAAATATAAAGACAGATATAATATTGTATATTTTATGATTGCCGGAGAATTTAATGTGAAATAATACTTCTTTTGTGTAAAGAAGATTCAAAAAAAAACCTGATTTAGAAAGACTAAAAACTTATTTGGATGCAGATATACCAACAAAAGCTAAATTATTGCAAGAATTTTATAAACTAGAAGAAGATAACAAAAATAAACTTAAAGTTGGTGAATAAAGGTTTAATATTATTGATGTTATTAATAGTAACTTCTTGTAGTTCTTTGAAAAAAGTTACAAAACAAAAAGAGATACCTGAAGAGTCATTTTTTTTTAAAAATGCAGTTTACACTGAATTATTGGATAATAATTACGTTAATCTATATTATTTTAATTCAGAGAACAACATGGTTTATATATCAAAAATTAAGAAACAAGTCAATGATTCTATAAATCAAAAGAAAGAAATTCAATTGACTACATCATTATATGGTAGATATATAATAAATGGACATGTTATTAAAATGCAAAAAGATATTGATAAAATAGTAAAAATAAAACCAAAACGCATTTTTTCAATTATGTTTATGTTTATACCAGTTCGGCTTTCTAAAGAAACGACAAATATAAAAATGGTTGATAAAGAAATAATTACCGAAGGAGAAGTAAAAGCAGATACTATAACTTTAACAAAAAGTTATTTTGGAACAAAAAAATTAAACTTTGAAAAGGAACCTTCTTCAAAAATTAACCTTATGAAATCTTGTTTAATTCACAAACCAGATTTTAAAGGTGTTGCAATAAAAAATGATGCGTTAAACAGTTATTCAGTATTAATTTTATATAAAAATGATAACAATGTTAAAAATAAATAATAAAATAATCTTAAGTGTATTATTGTTAATTTTTATTAATTGTGGTGTGTCAAGTACATCAAAAGATAATAAGATAGCTTACGCAAAGTATTTAGAATCTCGAAATATAGACCCTATTAAAGTTAATGATCTTGATTATTACGATGATTTTTTTGAATTTAAAAAAGAACAAAAAAAACAAACATTAATCAAAAATCCATTTTTGAAAGTAAACCAAGTTTATATTTATTATAGTCAAACTGAAACACAAACGTTTGGCACATTTATCGAAGAAGGCAAGCAGTCAGTGACATTTGTTATTTATTCTGACGAGGGTCGTTTTTGTTTAAGTACATTTGATTTGAGTAGTACTTTTTTTAGTGCTCCTAAAAATGGAATTATTAAA
>CBFGNY010000068.1:0-20668 GCA_965650235.1 uncultured Flavobacterium sp.
AGTTTGTCACCTTAAGAATAATTTCTTGGTTTTTAATAGTCTTTCCTTCTATTATGTATAATTTCCCTTTATTGAACGGAATATTACTCTGGTCAAAATCTACATCACCAAATTGCAGTGTGTTTTTAATATCGGCAGTATCGACCCATTTTTCATTCAGTGTTTGGATTGCTTTCTCAGAATAATGAAAAGGTTTTGTTCTTAAGCTATTTAAAACCCGGGCATTCGGGAAGTAGTTGCAGCGAGTATCTTTTCCACTAAAAACAAGTGCTACAAAAAAGCATCCCATAACTAAACCAATCAAATAATAAGCAAAACGATGTACGAACTTCATGAATAAATTTTTTGCAAAGGTAAGCTAAAGTTGCTTTAGAAAACAAGTAAATTAATGTCGTTATCAGGTAAATCAAACCATTCACCAATAGCTTTGTTGGTCAGGATCCCGTGGTATAAATAGATCCCGTTTTTTAAGCCTTTATTACATCTTATAGCACTTTCCAAACCACCATCTTCAGCTATCTGAAGCAGGTAAGGAGTTAAAATATTACTGATTGAGAGTGAAGCCGTTTTTGAATATCGCGATGGAATATTAGGGACACAATAATGCAAAACATTGCTTTTTATAAAAGTTGGTTTTTCATGTGTGGTAACTTCCGAAGTTTCAAAACAGCCTCCTGTATCTATACTTACATCTACAATTACAGCACCTTTTTTCATGTGTTCCACCATGGTTTCGGTAACTATTATAGGGCAGCGCTCTTTGCCTCGCATAGCACCAATAGCCACATCACAGCGTCTTAAAGCTTTTAGTAGTGCTTTTTGCTGAACTGTAGAAGTAAAAATACGCTGGTTTAAATTGTTTTGCAAACGACGCAATTTAGTGATAGAATTATCAAAAACTTTTACATTGGCACCTAGTCCAATAGCAGTTTTTGCAGCAAATTCACCCACTGTACCTGCACCTAATATAACAACATCAGTAGGAGGGACGCCGGTAATATTTCCAAACAAAAGTCCTTTTCCAAATTCGTCCGTAATCATCAATTCAGCTGCGATAAGTATAGAAGCTGTTCCGGCAATTTCGCTCAATGATTTTACGGCCGGATAGGAGCCATCTTCATCTTTAATATATTCAAAAGCAAGTGCGGTAATTTTTTTCTGTGACAAAGCCTCAAAATAAGCTTTCTTTTTAGTCTTTAACTGTATGGCAGATATGATGGTCGTTTCCGGATTAATCATTTTAATTTCTGCCAAAGTAGGGGGTTCTACCTTTAACAATAACGGACAGCCAAAAACTTTTTTTGTGTCTTTTGTAACTTCTGCTCCGGCATCACTGTATTCTTTATCCGTATAACTGGAACTTTCTCCCGCTCCGGATTCAATCATTACACGATGTCCGGCATATGTCAACGAATTTACGGCGTCCGGGGTAAGGCATATGCGACGCTCCTGATAACTTGTTTCCTTAGGAATTCCTATGAAAAGTTCTCTTTTATGTCGGCCAATTTCAAGCTTTTCTTCCTGTGGAAGCAATTCTTGTTTCGTAAATGGAGTTAAGGTTATAGACATGGATTATGCAAAAATTAAGAGTACAAATTACGTAAAAAGTTTTAAAATTAGTGCAAATATTCTGCTAATACTATAAGTTAATATTAATAGATTGTTTTTTCCATTTTGATGTCGGCCCTTTCGTAAAGCCCTTTTTCCAGTGGAATTTCGACAAAACCAAATTTTTCATATAAATGAATGGCATTAAGCAAAATTCTGTTGGAATATAAAACTAACTTTTTGATATTATTTTCTTTAGCGACAGCCATACAATGAACCAATAATTTATTTCCAATTCCAAGTCCCTGAGCTTTATCTGAAACAGCCATTTTGCTTAATTCGAAAATGTCATTATCAATTTTCATTAAAGAAACAGTTCCCAAAATTTCATTATTGCATTTAGCATAAAAAATCATTCCACCTTTATCTATAATTTCCTCTTGTGGATTTGAAAGCACCAATTCATCTTTTTCTTCTACTCTGAAATATTTTTCCAGCCACTCTATATTTAAAGTTTTGATGGGTTCTTTTAAATCTAATGAAAAAGGAATTATTTCTACATTATTTTGGGTGTTCATTAAATATTTTTTTTAATGTATGTTATTTTACAGAGATTCACGAAGATTTCGCGGAGTCAATCAAAAAATATTATAAAAAAACTTTGTGAATCTTTGTGTGATTTTAGCGAATCTCTGTAAAATTAAATTAGCTCTAACTTTCTTTTTCCGTCTAAATCTAATTCAATTGTCACAACCGAATGTTCATCAGGAATTAGATTTGCAATTTTTTCAGACCATTCGATAAAGCACCAATTTCCTGAATACAAATAATCGTCAACGCCCATATCAAGCGCCTCTGTTTCCTTGTTTAACCTGTAGAAATCAAAATGATAGACGATTTGGTTGCTCGAAGTGTGGTATTCATTAACTAAAGAAAAAGTAGGACTGCTTGTAGCATCTTCAACTCCTAAAGTTTTACATAATTGTTTGATTAAAGTAGTTTTTCCAACACCCATTTCTCCGTTAAAAAGGATGATTTTTTTTGGATTTTGAGCAATGATTTGTTCTGCTACTTCCTGAATTTGATCTAATGAAAAAATGATATTCACTTTTAATTATTGTATTTAAATAGTCTCATTCGCAGTTTTCACTTACAATAAATAACTTAAAACTGCGAATGAAAAACTGCTCTTTATTTTGGGTTAAATACCAAAAACGGAATAATCATTTCTTCTAATGAAATTCCACCGTGTTGATATGTGTTTTTGTAATAACTTACATAATGATTGTAGTTGTTTACGTAGGCTAAAAATAAATCATTTTTGGCAAAAATAAACGAACTGCTCATATTGATAGCCGGTAATCCTATTGTTTTAGGTTCTTTTACCACGTACACATCTTTTTGCTCGTAAGTTAAGCTGCGACCGGTTTTGTAACGTAAATTGAGACTTGTATTTTTGTCTCCAACCACTTTTGAAGGGTTTTTTACGTTTATCGTTCCGTGATCTGTAGTGAGGATTAATTTGAAACCTAAAAGTTGTGCCTGCTGAATGATTTCCAGTAATGGTGAATTTTTAAACCAGCTGAGAGTCAGGGAACGATAAGCTTTATCATCAGAAGCGAGTTCTTTTACAACTTCCATTTCGGTTTTGGCATGCGATAACATATCGACAAAATTATAAACAACCGTTACGAGATCATTGCCTTTTAAAGCTTTGAAGTTCTCTGCCAGTTTTTTACCGCCTGAATAGTTGGTAATTTTAAAATAATCTTCTTTGATATTTAATCCCAGACGTTTCAATTGAGCGCTTAGAAATTCGGCTTCATAAAGGTTTTTTCCACCTTCTTCGACATCATTTTTCCAATATTCCGGAAATTGTTTTTCCATTTCCGTTGGCAATAGACCTGAGAAAATTGCATTTCTTGCATATTGCGTAGCTGTTGGAAGTATTGAAAAGTAAGGAACTTCTTTTTCTAATTTATAATAATTGGATACAACAGTTTCAAAGGATTTCCACTGATCATAACGTAAATTATCAATCACGACAAACAAAATAGGCTTGTCTTTCTTTTTAATTTCCGGAACAACCAATTCTTTGAATAAATTGTGAGACTGAATTGGTTTATCTGCTTTTGGGGCGAACCAGTCTTCATAATTTCTTTCTATATATTTTCCAAACTGCGAATTGGCTTCGACTTTTTGTGATTCCAGAATTTCAATCATTCCCTGATCATTGATGTTTTCAAGTTCTAATTCCCAAAAAATCAATTTTTTATATAATTCGATCCAGTCTTCAAAAGAATTGACCATGGCAAGTTCCATTGAAATTTTTCTGAATTCCTTCTGATAATCTAAAGTTGTTTTTTCAGAAATTAATCTGGAATGATCGAGATTTTTCTTTAAACTTAATAAAATCTGATTTGGATTTACTGGTTTTATGAGATAATCGGCAATTTTAGAACCAATTGCTTCTTCCATAATATATTCTTCTTCACTTTTGGTAATCATTATCATCGGAGTAGCAGATTTTTTTTCTTTCATCTCAGAAAGTGTTTCCAAACCGCTCATTCCAGGCATGTTTTCATCCAAAAAGACAATGTCAAAATTTTCTTCTTCAAATAAACCAATAGCATCTAATCCGTTATTACAAGTAGTAACTGCGTAGTTTTTTTTCTCCAGAAATAATATATGTGGTTTCAAAAGATCGATTTCATCATCGACCCAAAGTATTTTTATTTTATCCATAGTTGACTTTAATTTTAATGCAATTTAAAAGTATAGAACTTAAAAAGTATTAAAAATAGTATAAAATTAAATTTTTACATGTAATTATTTAGATTAATAAATTGAGCAGAAAAGCTATAATTATTTTTAAGTTGCTGATTTTAAGTTTGCTAAATTATTTTGTTTATTGCTGTTTTTTAAGTTTTAAAAAAAAATCATCCATGAATCGTTTCTCCTTTTCCGTAATTTGTAATGATTGATTCTTCAAAAGCCAGCCATTCTCTCCAACGTTTTTCAACATCGATTCCAATTCCGTATTTTCTTGCATAGGTTATGAAGGTTGTATAGTGTCCAGCTTCACTTTCCATTAATTCCCTGTAAAAAAGAGCTAATTCTTCATCCTGAATATTTTCTGATAGAACTTTAAAACGCTCGCAACTTCTGGCTTCGATCATAGCAGAAAACAATAATCTTTCAACCAAACCGGAAACACGGCTTCCATCGCCGCTTTTTTTCATATATAAGTAAAGCTCATTTACATAATCGTCTTTGCGTTCACGACCCAGTTTTAATCCTCTTTTAATGATAATATTATGTACCTGTTCAAAATGATCAATTTCTTCTTTGGCTAAAGCCAATAAATCTTTTACTAAATCCTGATGCTCTGAGTTATTGGTAATGATAGTAATCGCATTTGTAGCCGCTTTTTGCTCGCACCATGCGTGGTCAGTCAGGATTTCTTCGATATTTTTCTCGACGATGTTTACCCATCTTGGGTCAGTTGGCAATTGTAATCTTAATACACCCATTTTTATTTGTTTTATTTGTTTCAGGCTTTCTTTGTTTCAAGTTCCTGTCGTAACGAAAAAAGTTTAAAGTCTTGTGTTTTTGACTACACAAAACTTTAAACTTGAAACTTTAAACCTGAAACTATATTAATATACGAAAATCGGTCTTTCGCTCATCATTTCGTCTACTTCGTTAGCTACTTCTTCGATGACAGCTTCATTTGTGTGATCAGAAAGTACTCTGTCAATTAAAGCCACGATAGTTTCCATGTCTTCTTCAACTAAACCACGAGTTGTTATTGCAGCTGTTCCAACACGAATCCCTGAAGTTACAAATGGTGATTTATCATCAAATGGAACCATATTTTTATTTACAGTAATTTCAGCTTTTACCAATGCATTTTCTGCATCTTTACCTGAAATATTCTTGTTTCTTAAGTCAATCAGCATCATGTGGTTGTCAGTTCCTCCAGAGATAATGTTGTAACCTCTTTTTACAAAGGCATCTGCCATTGCGTTTGCATTTTTTTGCAATTGCATTGCATATGTAAAGAACTCATCTTTTAATGCTTCACCAAAAGCAACCGCTTTAGCAGCAATAATATGCATTAAAGGTCCGCCTTGATTCCCTGGGAAAACAGCTAAGTCCAATAAAGATGACATCATTCTGATTTCTCCTTTTGGAGTTGTTAAACCCATTGGATTTGGAAAATCTTTCCCCATCAAAATCAAACCTCCACGTGGTCCGCGTAATGTTTTGTGAGTTGTTGTAGAAACGATATGGCAATGTGGAATAGGATCATTCAATAAACCTTTTGCAATAAGACCTGCAGGGTGAGAAATATCAGCAAATAAAATAGCTCCAACGCTGTCAGCAATTACCCTGAAACGTGCAAAGTCCATATCACGAGAATAAGCCGAAGCTCCTGCGATGATTAATTTTGGCTGTTCTTTAGTGGCAATTTCCTGGATTTTATCATAATCCAATCTTCCTGTTTCTTTGTCTACTCCATAAAAAACAGGATTGTAGACACGTCCTGAAAAGTTAACAGGAGAACCATGA
Organism: uncultured Flavobacterium sp.; assembly: GCA_965650235.1. Classification (GTDB taxonomy): domain Bacteria; phylum Bacteroidota; class Bacteroidia; order Flavobacteriales; family Flavobacteriaceae; genus Flavobacterium. Next base: position 6,124 of record CBFGNY010000068.1, read on the forward strand.
GTTAAGTGACCACCATGTGATAAATCGAATCCTAAAATTTTGTCTCCTGGCTGTAAACAAGCATGGAAAACCGAAGCATTGGCCTGAGAACCAGAGTGAGGCTGCACGTTTGCATATTCAGCGCCAAATAATTCTTTAGCTCTGTCAATTGCAATTTGCTCAATAACGTCAACTACTTCGCAACCGCCGTAGTATCTTTTGCCAGGATATCCCTCAGCATATTTGTTTGTTAAAACAGAACCAGCTGCTTCCATTACTTCATCACTTACGAAGTTTTCCGAAGCAATAAGTTCTAATCCGTGAATTTGTCTGTCTTGTTCCTCTAGTATAAGGTCAAAAATTTGTTCGTCGCGTTGCATTTTTTCGTTTTTCGTTAATTTCCTGCAAAAATACAAAAAAACGTTTGTGAAACTGTTAGATTATGATATATTTGACATAGAATTTTTCAACAAATAATTAACATTCACATGCCAATAACCGCCAACGATACCAAAAGAAAATCATGGTTAGAAGTACCAGAGAATAGTGATTTCCCTATTCAAAATATTCCTTTCGGTGTATTTCTTACCAAAGAAAATGTCGTTACAGTAGGAACCAGAATTGGCGATTTCGCTATAGATTTAGGAGCTTTACAACAATTAAACTATTTTGAAGGAATAGATTTAACTGATGATATGTTTATGCAGGATACGCTTAATGATTTTATTTCTGATGGAAAAAAAACATGGCGTTTAGTTAGAAATCGTATAGCTGATATTTTTGATGAAACGAATCCTCAGCTTAGAGATTCCACAAAAGATCGTGAGATTGTTATCTTTAATATTGATGATGTCGAAATGCAATTGCCGGTTTTAATTGGTGATTATACTGATTTTTATTCTAGTAAAGAACATGCTACCAATGTGGGTAAAATGTTTCGTGATCCTGAAAATGCGTTATTACCAAACTGGTTGCACATTCCTGTTGGGTATCACGGAAGAAGTTCGACTATTGTTCCGTCTGGAATTCCGGTTCACAGACCAATGGGACAAACTTTGCCTGCCGGGGAAAAATATCCTGTTTTTGGCCCTTCTCGTTTAGTCGATTTTGAGTTAGAAACCGCTTTTATTACTACTGATGTCAATATAATGGGAGAAAATATCCCAACTTATGAAGCTGAAGATTATATTTTCGGAATGGTTTTATTGAATGACTGGAGTGCACGTGATATTCAAAAATGGGAATATGTACCACTTGGACCATTTTTAGCAAAAAACTTTGCAACTTCAATTTCACCATGGATAGTTACTATGGATGCCCTTGAACCTTTTAGAACTAAAGGTCCAAAACAAGATCCTTCACCGTTACCTTATTTGCAGACAAAAGGAAAAAGAGCATTTGATATAAATTTAGAAGTTTCCATACAACCTGAAAATCAGGAAGAAACTATTGTTTCTAAATCTAATTTTAAATATTTATATTGGTCTATGGCACAGCAATTAGCACATCATACCTCTAACGGATGTCGTGTGAATTCTGGTGACATGATGGGTTCAGGAACGATTTCTGGTCCTACTCCTGATAGTTTTGGTTCGATGTTAGAATTGACCTGGGGAGGAAAAAATCCAATTAAATTAAAAGATGGAAGTGAGCGTAAATTTATAGAAGATAACGATACGGTAATTTTTAGAGGTTTTTGTGAAACGAATGAAGTTCGTATTGGTTTTGGAGAAGTTTGCAGTCAGTTATTACCTCCGTTTGTGAGGCAATGAAGAGGAGATAAAAAATCGAAATAGATAGATAAAAACCTTGTTAGATTAGTTTCTAACAAGGTTTTTTTAATGTTTGTAAATATTGATTACTCAGGAATTTGCTGACTTAAGCAGTGTAAAGTCCCAAATCCCCAAATAAAATCGATACAGCTTATTCCGATTACTTCACGGTCCGGGAAGCATTCTGAAAGTATGTTTAAGGCGACACGATCATTGCTGTCATTAAAAGTAGGTACTAAAACGCATTTATTCAAGATTAAGAAATTAGCATAACTGGCAGGCAATCTTAAACTTTCAAAATCAACACGTTTTGGCATCGGTAATGCTACAATTGTTGGTGATTTCCCATCTTCTAATTTCGCATTTTGAAGACGTTTCAGGTTCTCTTGCAAAGGTTTATAGTTCGAATCGTTTTTATCAGTTTCTACAATTGTCACGATTGTATCTTCATTTACAAATCGGCATAAATCGTCTATGTGTCCGTGAGTATCATCACCTTCAATCCCGTCTCCAAGCCAGATTACATTGGTAATTCCTAAGTATTCGTTAAAAACTGCTTCGTAATCTTCCTTAGTAAAACCAGGGTTACGAACCTGAATCGTCGGGTGCATTAGACATTCTTCAGAAGTTAATAAAGTTCCTTTGCCATTTACATCAATTGCACCGCCTTCAACAATAACAGGTTTTCCTTTATACATAACCTGTGTAAGTGGGACATCAATAAAATCAGCTACCTTACCGGGAACAAACTTATCTAATTGATGATTTTTATATTTTGCCCAACCATTAAAATTAAAGTTTAAAGCTTCTCTTTTAGAACCATTTTTTACAATAATTGGACCTGAATCACGCATCCAGCTTCTGTTGGTTTTATGAATAATAAAAGAGATATTAGCACTATTTATCCGAGCTCTTTCCAGCATTTCGGCAACCTTTTCTTTTAGTTTTTCATCGGCTACGACCAAAAAAACAGTTTCAAAAGTGGCAATTTTTTTTATGAATTCAACGAAAGCCCATTGAATGGCTTCATATTTTCCAGGCCAGTCATTTCCGTTATGAGGAAAACACAATACGATTCCTTGTTGTTTCTCCCATTCTGCCGGAAATCTTCTATTATTTGCTATCATAAAAAGTTCTAAAGTTAAAGTTTGCAAAGATAAATTATTCCTTAATGATTATGAAACAGGTATTAAAAATTCCAAATTATTTTCTTGTAATTTATAAGCTAATAATTTAAAATAAAGCTTCTTAATATGAACAACGTTGGGGATAATTATTGAATTTGACTATTTTATTAAGATTTTATTAAGTTAATGATGAAATTTTTTACAAAAAATATATTTCCATTTAAAAAAAAATATTAATTTTACGATAAATACTGTAACTGATTTTTGATAGAAATTTTCTTATTTATATTTGAGTCTTAAAATAAGGGTATTCTAGTCCTACAAATAAATATAATCAAATTTAGTTACTGTAAAAATATCGCCCCAAGTTGTTTTAAAGAAAAAAGCTAAAATTCATTAATTCTCCTTAACCTAAATGTGTGGGAATTATGTAAAAATTCAGAAAATGAATGGAACGCTTTTTTTGTGTCATTAACATAAGTTTGCTCAGAGTTTTGGTAAACTTAATGTTAAAACTTAAAATATTAAATTTAAAACACTTAGATATTATGAAAAAAAAATTAGCTTCCTTAACACTTTTATTGTTGACATTTGCAGTAAATGCGCAAAATGAAACAGTAACTTCAACTGAACCGTATATTGATAATTCCGCTTATGATAAATGGTCTATCGAAATAAACGGTGGTTTAAACAAACCTTTAAGAACATTGACTCCGGGCTATTATAATGCAGTTTTTAACTCACTACATCTTGATTTAGGTGCGAGGTATATGTTTAGCCCAAAGTTTGGTCTTAAATTAGACTTTGGTTATGATAAATTTAAAGATGGAGACAATAACTCTCTTGAATTTGAAAGCAAATCCCTAAGAACTAGTTTACAAGGGGTTATTAACCTTGGAAGAGCCTTAAACTTTGAAACATGGACAAATACAATTGGATTATTGGTTCATGGTGGATTTGGAGTTTCTCAAATTACCAGTGAAAGTGGTTTTGACGATGAAGATTACATGGCTCACGGTATATTGGGTTTAACTGGACAGGTAAGATTAAGTAACAGCGTTGCATTGACAGGAGATCTTACAGGTATTGTTAACGCTCAACAGAACTGGAATTTCGATGGGATGGGCCAAACCAGAACAGCAGCAATTGATGGTGTGTTGTTAAATGCTTCTATCGGTTTAACCTTTTACTTAGGTAAAAATGAAAAACATGCTGACTGGGTTGGAGAGGATGATAAATATGACAGATTAGAACAAAGAGTTGGATTGATCGAAACAGGTCTTTTAGATTCTGATAAAGATGGTGTAGCTGATTTGTATGACTTAGAGCCAAATTCAATTACAGGTGTTGCTGTAAATACAAAAGGACAATCAATTGATAACAACCAAAATGGCGTTCCTGATGAATTAGAAAGCTACTTAGAAAAAACTTACGGTCAAAAAAGTGATAGTGTTTCAACAAACTCTACAGTAGAGCAATTAATAAATGATGGATATGTAAATGTTTATTTTGAGTTTAATTCTTCTAAACCAACTAATGCTTCATTGTCTGGTATTGATTTCTTAGTGAAATATTTGAAAAATAATCCAGATAAAACGGCAGATGTAGTAGGTTACGCAGACGAGATTGGAAGTTCAAGTTATAATGTTGAGTTGTCAAGAAAAAGAGCAGAGGCTGTAAAACAAGTGGCAATAAATGCAGGAATTGATGCTTCAAGATTAAATGTAATTGCTAATGGTGAAGACACTTCTGTGAACAAAAATTCTAAAGAAGCACGTCAAATCGTGAGAAGAGTTTCTTTCCAGGTAAAATAAATAACAATTTAAAAATACCCACTAAAAAGGGCTGTTTCAAACATTTGAAACAGCCCTTTTTTATTTAATCAATTCAAATTTAATCGACAGCTCTTTTTGTTATATCTCCAAAGGCATCAATTCTTCTGTCTCTGAAAAAAGGCCAGTTCTGGCGTACATTTTCCTGTAAGTCCAAATCTACCTCGGCAATTAAAATTTCTTCTTTATCATGTGAAGCCTGCGCTAAAATTTCACCTTGAGGACCAGCAATAAAAGAAGCTCCCCAAAACTGAATCCCGTCAGTTCCGTCAATATATTGCTCTAGACCAATTCGGTTTGCAGCAGCAACGAAAACTCCATTGGCAACAGCATGGCCTTTCATAACATTCATCCAGGCACCATATTGGTTTTCTCCATATTGTTCTTTTTCTTTTGGATGCCATCCAATTGCTGTAGGATAAAATAATACTTCAGCACCTTTCAATGCTGTAATACGAGCTGCTTCAGGATACCATTGATCCCAGCAAATTAAAGTTCCAACTGTTCCTTTTTTAGTTTCAATTGCCTGAAAACCTAAATCACCAGGAGTGAAATAGAATTTTTCATAAAAATGCGGGTCATCCGGAATATGCATTTTACGATATAAACCAGCTTCAGTTCCGTCTGTATCAATAATGTAAGCACTGTTGTGGTAAATTCCAGCCATTCTCTTTTCAAAGAAAGGAACAATAATAACCACTCCTAATGCTTTTGCTAATTCGCTAAAAGCAATAAATGATGTGCTATAAAGCGGTTCGGCCAATGCGAAATTATCGACATCTTCGCTCTGGCAAAAATAATGACTACTGTATAGTTCAGGGAGCAGAATAACTTCAGCGCCTTTATTGGCGGCATCTTTTACCCACCTGATGCATTTTTTTAGATTATTTTCGGCAACGTCGTTAAGGTTTAACTGAACAACGGCTATTTTATATTTTCTTTTCGGCATGACATAAAATTTAGAGTACAAAAATAGTTATTTTTCCAGTTACAACTAGAAAACCGTTTTATAAATAATTCTTAACTATTTTAATTTAGGTTATAAAGATTCTCAAAATGGTTCAATTTGTAAACTTATGGCATCTATCATTAATGGCTATTTCGACTAGTTTATAGGATTGTGTGAAAGTAGGTATACTGGTTTAAATAATGCTTTTACTGTTTTTAGAGTTTTAGTTAAAATAAACTAAAATAAGCAACAATGCTTGTAATGAATATTTTGTTAATAAAATGTGAAATCTAAATATTTTTGTATTATTTTCGCTGAATAAAAATATTTAATCTACACAATGAGAAAATTAAAAAAAAATGTATTTACCCTGTTAATAGTAACAGGCTTAGTATTAACATCATGCAGCAATGATGATTCAAATGAAAATACTGCTGAAGAGTCAACTGGAGATTATTGGCCAACTGCTGTTAATAATCAATGGGTTTTGGATCAAAATGGAACAGAATCAACAATGAAAATACTAAGTTCAGAAAAAGTTAATGATGATACTTATTTTAAGTTTAATCAACTTACGGGTGCTTCATCAGAGATAGAAGGATCAGCCTCGGCTTCAATCAAGAAAGTAAAAGGAGATTATTATATTAAAATTGATCAGGTAGATTATAGTGTGGAAGAGTTTACTGGGAAAATGACAGGATACGAGTATATTTTCTTTAAAGATTATTTGAAAGTAAATGAAACCTGGACAGGAAATTATACACAAGAAACTTCATTTAATATCCCAGAATTCCCAACTGTAAAAATGACGGTTAATTATACAGGAACAATTTTAGAAAGAGGCGCTACAGCAACAATAAAAACAGTAACTTATAAAGATGTAATTAAATTTAAACTTCGTCAGGAAGCTAAAACTAATGGACAAAGTTCTATTGCAGATACGGAATATTGGATTGCAAAAGATGTTGGGGTTATTAAAATGGTTTCAGGAAACAATGTTGCAGAATTAGTTTCTTACATAAAAAAATAGTGGTTTAGATTGCTAAATCCAGTTTTAAACCCGAAAGTAATTTCGGGTTTTTTTGTGCTTAATATATTTTCTTCAATTAAATGTCATAAATATCGAAAACCTAATTTGGAAGCTGACTCTTTGCTTTTGGCATAATGATTGTCTATTTTTATGGCCTAAGTTTCAAAGACAATTTTTAGCCTGATTTTATTTAAACAAAGCTTTTGTAGTTGATATTTGAGATTAGTACAAACCTTTTAATGACAAAACGACTTATATATTATTATGTCAAACCATAAAATACTTACTATTGACAATCTGTCACTTCAGGAATTTGACTCAGAAGCAGAATTAATTCCATTATTAACACCCGAAGACGAAGAGGAAATGAACAACGAAGAGCTTCCGCTTTCGTTACCAATTTTACCTTTACGTAATACCGTTTTATTTCCTGGTGTTGTAATACCGATTTCTGCAGGAAGAGACAAATCAATAAAATTAATCAATGATGCTAATGCTGGTGGAAAAATTATTGGAGTAGTTTCACAGATTAATGAAGAAGATGAAGATCCTTCAAAAGATGATATCCATAAAATTGGTACAGTTGCAAGAATTCTTCGGGTTCTAAAGATGCCCGATGGCAATGTAACTGTTATTTTGCAAGGAAAAAAACGTTTCGAAATTGACGAAGTTGTTTCTGAAGAACCTTATATAACTGCAACTATTAAGGAAGTTGAAGAAAAACGTCCGGAAGAAAATGACAGCGAATTTACCGCAATTTTAGATTCTGTTAAAGAGTTGGCTATTCAGATTATTAAAGAAAGTCCAAACATTCCATCAGAAGCTACTTTTGCAATTAAAAACATTGAAAGCCAATCGTTTTTAATCAATTTTGTTTCTTCTAATATGAATTTATCCGTAAAAGAAAAACAAGGTCTTTTATCGATAAATGGATTAAAAGAAAGAGCGCTTGAAACTTTGCGCTATATGAATGTTGAACTTCAAAAATTAGAATTGAAGAATGATATTCAGTCAAAAGTTCGTTTCGATTTAGATCAGCAACAGCGTGAATATTTCCTGCACCAGCAAATGAAAACCATTCAGGAAGAATTGGGAGGCGTTTCGCAGGAAGAAGAAATGGACGAAATGGGGCAGAAGGCGAAGACCAAAAAATGGGACGAAAAAACGCAGAAGCATTTTGAAAAAGAATTGTCTAAAATGCGCAGAATGAATCCGCAATCTCCTGATTTTGGGATTCAGCGTAATTATTTGGAGTTGTTTTTAGAATTGCCTTGGGGCGAATATTCTAAAGATAAATTCGATTTAAAATTTGCACAGAAAATATTAGATAAAGATCATTTTGGACTTGAAGAAGTTAAGAAAAGAATGATCGAACATTTGGCCGTATTGAAACTTCGTAATGATATGAAATCGCCAATTATTTGCTTGACAGGGCCTCCGGGTGTTGGTAAAACTTCTATTGGGCGTTCTGTTGCCGAAGCTCTCGGTCGTGAATATGTTCGTATTTCATTAGGTGGCTTACGTGACGAAGCGGAAATTCGCGGACACAGAAAAACCTACATTGGTGCGATGCCTGGCAGAATTATCCAGAGTTTGAAAAAAGCGGGAACATCAAATCCAGTTTTTATATTGGATGAGATTGATAAATTATCTAGCGGTAACAGCGGTGATCCTTCTTCAGCTTTATTGGAGGTTTTAGATCCGGAGCAAAATAATGCTTTCTATGATAATTTCCTTGAAATGGGTTATGATTTATCGAAAGTGATGTTTATTGCAACCTCAAATAATATGGCGGCAATTCAACCAGCTTTACGTGACAGAATGGAAGTAATCAAGATGTCAGGTTATACTATTGAAGAAAAGGTAGAAATTGCCAAAAGACACCTTTTTCCTAAACAATTAGAAGCGCACGGATTAACTTCGAAAGATTTGACTATTGGTAAAAAACAATTAGAAAAAATAGTAGAAGGGTATACTCGTGAATCCGGTGTTCGTAATTTAGAAACTAAAATTGCCCAGGTTATTCGTAATGCAGCGAAAGCAGTTGCAATGGAAGAGGAATATAATAAAAAAGTTACAGATGAAGATATTGTAACTGTTTTGGGTGTACCTAGATTAGAACGTGATAAATATGAAAATAATGATGTTGCCGGAGTTGTTACCGGTCTTGCCTGGACCAGTGTTGGAGGCGATATTCTGTTTATAGAATCTCTAATTTCTGAGGGTAAAGGCTCATTGACCATTACCGGAAATCTTGGAAATGTCATGAAAGAATCGGCTACGATTGCTTTAGAATATATCAAGGCGAATGCTAAAAAGTTAGGTTTAGGTATAGAATTATTTCAAAAATATAATATCCATTTGCATGTTCCGGAGGGAGCAACACCAAAAGACGGACCAAGTGCCGGTATTGCGATGTTGACTTCTTTAGTTTCTTTATTAACGCAAAAGAAAGTGAAGAAAAGTTTAGCTATGACGGGAGAAATTACTCTTCGTGGAAAAGTTTTGCCTGTTGGCGGAATCAAAGAGAAAATTTTAGCCGCAAAAAGGGCAAACATTAAAGAAATCATTTTGTGTCACGAAAACAAAAGTGATATCGATGAAATTAAAGCTGAGTATTTAGAAGGATTGACTTTTCATTATGTGAAAGAAATGAGTGAAGTTTTGACTTTGGCTTTGACAGATCAAAATGTAAAAAATGCTAAAACTTTGAAATAAAATTTAAAGCTTAAATTCTAAAAATATAAAATCCAAATTCCAATCTGAATAATCAGTTTTGGAATTTGGATTTTTAAATTAAATTAAAAATGAAAGTAGTTCCTCAGCTTTTATATCAGCATAAAAGTGTTAGAAAAATTATGGTGAATGGTTTGTCATGTATCGTTCATAAAACGATGGATACAATAGATGTCAATACAGATCATTATGTTTCTTCACATGTTTTATCTGTTGTTTTAAAAGGTCAATTAAATATTCAAACGTATTATGATGAAGAACAGTTTTTTGCAACTCAGAATCAGTTGGTTTTTATACCTAAAGGCAGATATATGATTTCGGACATATTGCCTGAAGATGGAGAATTTGAGGCGGTTTTTTATTTTTTTGAAGAAGATATCATCAATGAATTTTTAGCACAAATTAAACCTATACATTCTTTACAATCAAAAACTTCTTTGCTTTTAAATTATTCAGAAAATATTAAAGTATTTACAGAATCTATCCTCAAAGTATATACTGAAAATACAAATAATGAAGTTACAAAATTGAAACTTTTAGAATTACTGTATTTAATTTATAATTCATCACAACAGGAACATTTAATTCAAATTTTACTATCCTTAAATACCAAGAAAAAAAGAAATCTGGAAGAATTAATGCTGGAGAATTTCGATAAACCTTTGTCTATTGAAGATTATGCTTTTTTAGCAGGAAGAAGTGTTTCTTCTTTCAACAGAGACTTTCAAAGAAAATTTGAAATATCTCCTAAAAAATGGATTATAAACAAACGCCTTGAAAAAGCTATTGAACTTTTAACGAATACAAATTTAAATATTGAACAAATTTCGTTTGAAGTTGGTTACGAAAATGTTTCCTATTTTATTAATTTGTTTGGGAAGCAATTCGGTATTTCTCCAAAACAGTTTTTTATTAAAAAGAGGACAGATAAACTTTTGAATGAATAGTGATACTTTTGATGATAATCTAAATTTAATTCTTTTTTACAGTTTTATTTTTGCTCAAATTATAAAATTATAGAAATGAGTAAAGTAAATGTTAGTATAAGATCAGAAGCAATCGTTAATCTTAACGCTGAAAAACTTTGGGAAAAATTAGTTGACTTTGGAGGAACGGAAAAATTTGTGCCGGATCTTATTGAAAAAGTTATTGTAGAAGGGAATGGAATAGGAGCTGTTCGAACCATTTATCTAAAAGGAGGAGGAGTGATTGTTGAAGAGCTGACATCGATTAATTCAAGCAAATTAGAAATGAAATTCATTATTTTATCAACGCCAATGCCTGTATTTAATTATGAGGGTGTTTTTACAGTTTTTTCACAAGAAGAAAATAAATGTAACTTAAGATTTGAATCAATTTATGAGGTTTCAGTTAAGAAAAAAGAAGAAATGAATAGTATAATTAAAAATTTTCAGGTGATTTTTTTGTCAAATTTAGATAAATAAAACCATATAATAATCCAAATTCCAATCTCAGAATTCAGATTGGAATTTGGATTTTTTTTATTGTTTCTGTTTCTCAAGTACAGCAAGGCCAAACCTAATTTTATCGTATGCTACTTTTTCTTCAAAATAATCATAATAAGATTTCAAGGCGGCGGGATTTTCAAGAGTAATTTTGGCTTTTTTCAACTCTTCAACCTCTTCATCAGAAACAAACTGACTGACATCAATATCAACTCCATCTAAATATAATTTTGCTAAATGAGAAATAACGGTTGAAATTCCTAAATTTCGTTGTTCTGAAATTTCTTGAACACTTAAACCATTTTTAAATAATTCTAAAGTAGTTTTATAAGTACTGCTTTCTTTTTTTGCTTTTGTTTTTTTACTTTTTTGAAATTCAATAATGGCATTTATAAATTCTGAACCATACTTTTCCAATTTTGTTTTTCCAACACCATCAATCGCTAAAAACTCTTCATCGCTCATAGGTCGCAAAGTTTCCATTTGCCTTAAAGCTGCATCACTAAAAATGACGTATGCAGGAACTTCATCTTCTTTAGCAATTTCATAACGTAATTTTCTAAGTGTTTCAAAAAGAGAGTTTGCGGCAGGCTTCACTTTCGCTTCTTTGATTTCGTTTTTGTTAATTACTTTTTTAATTACAGTTGTTAGTTTTACTTTTTCACCTTCAAATAGCACTTTTCTGGCAAATGGCGTTAATAAAATTTTATTGTGCTGATGAAAAGCAATTTCGCAATATCCCAAATTAATTAACTGAATAAGATATTGATTCCAATCGTACCAGGATATGTCAGCACCAATTCCGTAAGTTTTTAGGTTTTGATAATTTTTTTCGTAGATGTAGGCGTTTTTTGAGCCTCTTAAAAAATCAACAATTACGGCCAAAGGTTCAGATTCCTGCAAACGGGTAATGGCAGACAACGCCTTTTGTGCCAGAATTGTTCCGTCAAAAAATATTGGCGGTTTTTTACATATGTCGCAGTTTCCACAATTCTCGGTTACCAGCTCACCAAAATAGGAGAGTAAAATTTTTCTTCGGCAGCTCAAAGCATCGGCATATTGTTTCATTCGGTCTAATTTTGCCAATTGTACATCAGAGTTCAACCCGTCTGAAGCAAATTTCTGAAGCTGAATCACATCTGCATAACTTTCAAACAAAACCGTTTCAGCAGGTAATCCGTCACGTCCGGCACGACCAATTTCCTGATAATAACCTTCAATATTTTTCGGTAAATTATAATGAATTACCCAACGTACATTCGATTTATCAATTCCCATTCCGAATGCAATCGTAGCACAAACTACCTGACAATCATCGTTTATAAACTCATCCTGCGTTTTTGCACGCAGTTTATTATCCAGGCCAGCATGATAAGCTTTTGCGGTTATTCCGCTTTTCTTTAATTTTTCAGCCAGTTCTTCAGTAGTTTTACGGCTTAAGCAATAAATAATACCGGATTCATTGGGTTTGTTTTCTACAAAGTCTATGATTTGTTTTACACGATCAAGCGCAGGACGAACTTCTAAACTTAAATTTTTTCTGTCGAATGAAGCAATAAAAGTTTTGGAGTTTTTTAAATTTAATTGTTTTGCAATATCGGTACGCGTTGCTTTATCTGCCGTAGCGGTCAAAGCCAGAATTGGAGTAGAGGGGAAGCGGTTTTTTAAATATCCCAAATTAGTATAAGCTGGACGAAAATCATGTCCCCATGATGAGATACAATGTGCTTCATCAATTGCAATCAGGCTGATTGTTAATTCATTAAATACAACATCGAGATAAGATAAACTTTCTGGAGCGATGTATACAAGTTTAAAATTATTCGATTTTAAATTATCGATATAAAATTGCTGCTCTTCACTTGATTGGCTGCTATTGATATAACAAGCAGAAATTCCATTAGTTTTTAAGCTGTCTACCTGGTCTTTCATCAAGGCAATTAGAGGGGAAATTACAATGGTTATTCCGGGTAGTACCAATGCCGGCAACTGAAAGCATATTGATTTTCCTCCTCCGGTTGGCATAATAGCGAGCGTATCCTGACCTGAAAGAATAGTGTTTATTATATTTTCCTGATTAGGTCTGAATTTTTCAAAACCAAAATTTTCTTTTAGTTTGGCGTGTAATATTTCTGAGTTCATGGCTTATAATTTTTTCAAATATAACAAAAATAATATTTTTCTTATAAAAAAAATAATTTCATATTGATATTTTGTTTTAGCTAATAAAAAAAGGAACCCGAATAGAGTTCCTTTAATTTATTTTTGAAATGAATTAATCTTCATCATCTTCATCGTCATCTTCGTCAGCAATATCATTTTTGTCCTCGTCATCATCGTCATCATCTCCACCGTCAACGTCTGGTTTATCAAGATTATCGTCTTCATCGTCATCATCACTATCATCATCAAGATCAAGACCTTTTACCGGTTCGATTGTGTCAACATCTAGATCGATATCATCATCTTCATCGTAATTTTCAATTCTGTCAGCAAGTTTTGTACTAATTTTTACTAAATAAATAGTGTCTTCAGTACGAACTTCAACAGCTTCGATCAATTCGTTTTTAGCATTTCTAAAACGGATAACATCCGAATCATCATAACCATCAGGAAATTTTTCTACCAAAAGGTTTAAAATTTCGTTGGTAAGTTTGGCGTAGTCTACTATAACTCTTTTCATAAATATCCTATAAATCTAATAAGTAAGCAAAAATTAATGGAGCAACAATTGTCGCATCCGACTCAATAATAAATTTAGGGGTTTTTATATCTAATTTACCCCAAGTGATTTTCTCGTTTGGAACTGCTCCGGAATAAGAACCGTAACTAGTCGTTGAATCTGAAATTTGGCAGAAATAACTCCAAAACGGAATATCATGCATTTCCATGTCCTGATACAGCATTGGTACCACACAAATAGGGAAATCACCTGCAATACCACCACCGATTTGAAAAAATCCAATTCCATTAGTACTATTTTTTGGATACCAATCAGCAAGGAATGTCATATATTCAATTCCTGATTTCATGGTAGATGCTTTTAAATCTCCTTTGATTACGTATGATGCAAAAATATTACCCATCGTACTATCTTCCCATCCCGGAACAATAATAGGTAAGTTTTTTTCAGCAGCAGCATACATCCAACTGTCTTTTAAGTCAATTTCATAATATTCTTCTAAAACACCTGATAACAACATTTTATACATGAATTCATGAGGGAAATAGCGCTCTCCCTTGTCATCTGCATCTTTCCAGATTTTATAAATGTGTTTTTGTAAACGACGAAATGCTTCATGCTCAGGTATACAAGTGTCAGTAACACGATTTAATCCTCTTTCAAGCAAAGCCCATTCGTCTTCAGGCGTTAAATCACGATAATTAGGCACTCTTTCATAATGAGAGTGTGCAACTAAATTCATGATGTCTTCTTCTAAATTTGCTCCGGTACATGAAATAATCTGTACTTTATCCTGTCTGATTATTTCGGCAAAAATTTTACCAATTTCTGCTGTACTCATTGCGCCAGCCATACTTACCATCATTTTAGCACCATTTGCCAATTGTTGTTCGTATGCCTTTGCAGCATCAACAAGTGAGGCAGAATTAAAGTGTAAATAATGCTTTTCAATAAACTGACTGATTGGTCCT
>CBFGNY010000069.1:0-20555 GCA_965650235.1 uncultured Flavobacterium sp.
TAGCTGTTAGTGGAGGAACAGAAAAAATGAAAGGATACGGCTCATTTGGTTATACAGGAAACACAGGAGTCTTAAAAGGCCAAAGTTTTAAACGTTATAATGGTATAGCGAATGTAGACATTACAGCAACCGACTGGTTTTCTATGGGAGCTAATCTAAATACGAGTTATAGTATAAATGAGTATGGACAATCCAACATAGGAAGATCAGCTGTAAGCAGTACAACCGGAATATATAATTCTGCACGTCTTAACCTTCCATATGCAGTTCCGTACGACAGTAATGGTAACAGAATTGATAATCCGGGAGGAGACAATACTATCAGAACGGTTATTGATGAAGATAAATATTCTCAGGATCAACGTTTAACATTACGGGCTTTTGGTAGTTTGTATGCTCAATTGGATTTAGGTAAACTTATTCCGGTATTGGATGGTTTAAAATACAGATTAAATTTTGGACCGGACATCACTTCCTATCGTAATGGTGTATTTTTAGATGCCAGATCTGCTGCGCGTTCAGGAACAAGTTTTGCTTCATTGATTAAATCGCAAACAATATCGTATACATTAGATAACCTGCTTTTTTACAATAAAACTTTTGGAAAGCATGATTTAGGTCTGACATTTTTACAGAGTAAAACCGGATATGAATATGAAGACAGCATGATGGCGGCAAATGATGTTAAAAATCCAGAGAACAAATGGAACGCTTTAACTCCTGCAAATGTAACTCTTAGCAACTATTCAACTAATTTAATTGAGTCAGGCTTGCTGTCTTATATGGCAAGGGTAACGTATGGCTATGACAATAAATATTTGTTAACTGCCTCTGGTCGTTATGATGGGGCATCACAATTAGCTGATGGAAAAAAATGGGACTTTTTTCCAAGTGCTTCATTAGCCTGGAATATAAATCAGGAGAATTTTTTAAGTGATGTTTCCTGGATAGATCAGTTAAAGCTTCGGGTAGGTTTTGGAATTACCGGTAATGCTGCCGTTGATCCTTATTCTACACAACCGCCATTGGCTGGTATTGTTTATCCTAACGGTTCCGGTTTAGTAAATAATGCAACCTTAGGAAATCCAGATCTGGGATGGGAAAAAACAAAACAAATTAACTATGGTATTGACTTTTCTTTTGTGAATAGCAGAATATCAGGAACTTTAGAGTATTATACCAGTGATACAACAGATTTATTGTTAAGGAGAAGCGTACCTACACCTACAGGGTTTAGGGATACTTTTGAAAATGTTGGTGAAACAGAAGGAGAAGGTGTAGAGCTTACATTAAATACTATAAATGTAAGAGCAACAGATTTTGAATGGAGTTCAAATTTGAGTTTTTCTTATCAACAAAGCAGAATTGTGGCATTGGCAACTGGCAAATTCGATGATATCAATAATAATTTATTTATAGGTCAGCCACAAAATGTACTTTATGGGTATAAGTCAAATGGAATTTGGAAACCAGAAGATGCTACAGAAATGGCTAAGTTTAATGCTAATGGTGCCGGATTTACATTTGGTAATGCAAGGCCTGTGGATCAAAATGGTGATTATAAAATTGATGCTAATAATGACCGTGTTATAATTGGCAGTGCTGATCCTAAATATATTGCCGGGTTAACCAACACTTTCAGATATAAAAATGTAGAATTATCATTCTTTATTTACGGCCGTATGGGGTATACATATAATACAAATGGAGAAAATTCAGGTGCTAAGGGCAGTCAGAGATCTATCGATTATTATACAGATAACAATACGAATGCTGAATATCAAAAACCAATTTACTCTGCGGGTACAGGAGATGCTTTTTTTCCAATCTTGGGTTATCGTGATGGTGATTTCTTAAAAGTGCGAAATATATCTTTAGGATACAATTTTACAAATGAGATGGCTGAAAAAGCGGGAGTTTCAAAATTGAGACTATATTTTCAGATTATGAACCCGGGCATGATTTATAATAAGGTAAAGTGGATGGACTTGGACACGCAGTCAACCGCTTCTAACAGAGGATTTGTTTTAGGTTTAAATGTTGAGCTTTAAAATTAAAATTTAATAATGATAATTATGAAAAAATATAAAACACTATATATAAATTTAATATTGATTGCGGTATTAAGTCTTGGCAGTTCTTGCAGTGATGACTTTTTAGACGAAAAGCTAACAACAGCTTATACTAAAGATTATTACAAAACCGAAGCTGGTATTCAGGCTTTAGCAGTTGGAACTTATTATCAGTCTTTTGCTTTAGAGTTTGCATTAGAGGTACCTCTAACTGCTACACAATCCGGTACTGATGAGTTTCATGCAGGAGGTGATCCTTCAAACCATATTTGGAACTCTTATGCCTCAGGACTGAACTCTTTTGTAACAGTTTCTAACGCAAATACTGTGGCAGCCAATACCAATTGGGATAATTTGTACGTGGCAATAGGTAATGCAAATCAATTAATTGAGTCTGCTACAGCAATTGTTTCAACTAATGAGGCTATCAAAAAAAGAGCCTTAGGAGAAGGTTATTTTCTAAGAGCTTTCAATTATTTAAAATTAGTTAGTCAGTATGGTGGTGTTCCATTAAAATTAGATTTGAGTACTATTGTTGAGGTTGAGTTTGCAAGAGCCTCTGCAGAAGAAGTATTTACTCAAATCATAGATGATTTTACTAAGGCATATGACTTGCTGGATAATGCAGGAGGTTCAGCAAAAATCACAAAAGATGCTGTTGCACACTATTTGGCAAAAGCTTATTTATCTCGTGCGAGTGAAATAAACGATGATTGGAATGCAGCTACAAAAACTGCTGATCTACAAAAAGTAGTTACCTTGGCAGACGAAGTGATTGCTCATCATCCTCTGGCGCCTAATTTTGTTGATTTGTGGAATTTTACTGCTCCTGATGGTCCAAATGAAAAATTGTCAGAAATAATATTAGCAGGCCAATTTAATTCTAGTCAGTTAAATACAGGATCGAATTGGCAACATCTGTATTTCCTGTCAACTTATGATCAATTGCCTGAAATGAAGCGTAATCTGGCAGGGGGAAGACCATTTAGCCGTTTGGCTCCGACATATTTTACATATGATGTGTTTGATAAGATTAACGACTCTCGTTTTTGGAAAAGCTTTCAGACAAAAAGTATTGTTAATAATAAGTCGACTGGATCAGATTATGTAAATGGCGACTTAGGTATTATCTATATAATGAATGCCCCAAGTGATACTCGTTTTGCTAACACTAAAAATACAAATTATCTCATTCCGGGAGCGGTAAAAAAAATCCCTAGTGTTTATGTACAATATGCAGCAGATAACGTTGGTTTAATGGCAGATGTAAGGTTTCCGTCCCTAAGCAAATATATGGATGGATCAAGAATCGATTTAACAAGTCAAAGGGGTTCAAGAGATATTATATTAGCGCGTTCTGCAGATACCTATTTAATAGCTGCCGAAGCAAAAGTGCGTTTGGCAAAACAAGGTGCCGGAACGTTTGCTGATGCTTTGCCGTACATTAATGCAGTCCGAAATCGTGCTGCTTATAAAGCTGGCGAAAATCGTGCTGCTTATGCAGATGGATCGGCATCATGGACAACTGCTGGGCAGGCTGGTATTCCGATTTCATATATTCCTGAAAATTCTTATTATGAGTCTAATAATATTGCCATTTCAACTGCAGCGACAAATTTAACTATTAATAGCATTGGTATGTTGCCTGCAGAGGATGAAGCTGTTATTTCAAAACTGGGTTATGGAAGTGATTATGACCGTATGTTATGTTTAGTATTGAACGAGCGCACGAGAGAACTTTGTGGAGAATTTCATCGCTGGCAGGATTTAAGCAGAACTAAAACTTTGGTTGCAAGAGCGAAAGCTTATAATATTGAAGCTTCTCCAAACGTTCAGGATTTTCATGTCTTACGTCCAATTCCTCAAACTTTCCTTGACGGATTATATGCCAATGGAAGACCGTTAACAGCTGCAGAAAAAGATGCAATGCAGAATCCTGGTTATTAATACATTTATATTTTTAAACCGTCTCGATTTGAGACGGTTTTTTTTATTTAATAAAGCAGGTTACAACAGGATTGTTATCAGTGATTTAATAAATAAATTTGAATATTAAATTTTTCAAAGATAGTTTGGATTTTTAATGGTAATTGATAAAAATTAAGTGGTTTTAATTTTACGGGGCAGTAACATTTGTTATTGCCCTTTTTTATTGGTCTCAGAAATAGTTTAAAACTATGCACTTTAGTGCATTTAGCTTTAGCTTCTAAAAATATTTTAACCACAAATTACACAAATTAGCGCTAATTAATTTGTGAAAATTTGTGTAATTTGTGGCTAATAAATAAGTATTGCAACCTTGCAGACTTTCAGTCTTCCAACCAAACCTCTGCCCTTTACAGTGCAGAGTGGTTTAGTTCATATTCCAATTCAAGCATGGAAGGGCAGGATACCGATATCGACTTAGTACATTATCTTTAAAATTTTAGTATCTAAAATTAAAATAAGAATGGTTAATTTAAAAAAACTTTCATTATTTATAGCCTTAGGGGTACAACTTGTACTCAATGCCCAGGTCAAATTACCTGCTTTGGTAAGTGACAATATGATTTTGCAGCAAAATGCAAAAGTTAACCTATGGGGATGGGCCTCTCCAGACGAAAAAATAAGCATTCAGTTAGGCTGGCAAAATGCTCCTGTAGAAGTTAGTGCAGATTCAGCCGGAAATTGGAAAGTAGCTGTTGATACCCCACAAGGAAACGAAAAACCCTATTCAATAACAATTAATGCGACGAACAAAATCGTACTCAATAATATTCTGATAGGAGAAGTATGGATTTGCTCCGGTCAGTCAAATATGTATTTCCCTGTTGGAAAAGAAGAAGGAACCTGGAAAACCGGCGTAAAAAATTATGAAGAAGAGATTATTAATGCCAATTACTCAAATATCAGATTGTTTACTGTTTTAACAAACGCTTCCCAAAAGCCGCTTGACGATGTTAAGGGAAGCTGGGCTGAATGCTCACCTCAAACAATAAAAACGTTTTCTGCTGTAGCCTATTTTTTCGGCAGGGATTTGTACCAGAAATTAAAAGTTCCAATTGGTTTGATTTCAACTTCATGGGGAGGCACAAAAGCAGAAGCCTGGACACCACAAAATGTTTTAGAAAGCAATACCGATTTTTTAGCCATTCTGGAGGAAGATGCTAAAAACGAAAAAGTATATCAGGAAAAATTAGAAACTTATTATTTAAATTTAAGAAATGAATCGGCTAATAATGATTTAAAAACAGCACTTAAAAAGCCAAAAAAAGAAGCAAACAAAACATCATATGTACTTTACAATGCCATGTTACATCCATTAATAAATTACACAATGAAAGGTGTAATCTGGTATCAGGGAGAAAGTAATTCGGGTAAGGCACAATTGTATCAGACCTTATTTCCGGCTATGGTAAAAAGCTGGCGGGATGATTGGAAACAAGGTGATTTCCCTTTTTATTATGTACAGATAACACCTCACAAAGGACAAACCCCGGAAATAAGAGAAGCGCAATTAGTATCCTTGAAAAAGATAACCAATACTGGAATGGTTGTAACGACAGATGTTGGCAATGCAACAAACATTCATCCAATTGACAAACAGACTGTAGGTCATAGATTGGCTTTGATTGCAAGAGCGAAAACATATGGTGAAGATAAATTAGTGTATTCTGGTCCAATTTATAATCATCTGAAAATAAAAAAAAATCGTATTCAGTTATTTTTTAATCATGTTGATTCGGGTTTTAAAAAGTCTTCTGAAGATTTAAAAGAATTTGAAATTGCAGGTGAAGACAAAATCTTTTATCCGGCCGTAGCTAAAATTGAGGGAAAAACAATTTTTGTTTCTTCGGAAAAAGTAAAAAAACCTCTGGCAGTTCGTTTTGCATGGAAACCAATACCGGAACCTAATTTATTTAATGCGGAAAGTTTACCGGCATCTCCTTTTCGTACTGATGATTGGTAACTAAAAATGATACTGGCGAATTTTCTTTTGTCTTATTCAAATTCCCTGTTATTTCTAAGCTTTGAGAAATAACAGGGATATTTTTTTCGGTATATCCTGATTTTTAATTTCTTAGATATTTTATAAAAATCAGAAATAAAAAAATTGCAATATTAATTTTGTTAAAGTTTAGATCAATAAAGTTAATGAAAACAACAGAATGTAAGTTATTGATTTTTAGCTATTTAAAATTTTATTATCGTTAGAAAATGCTGTAAAAACTTAATTTACAGAAAATTAGCAGGGTAGAGCAGGACAGTATTAAATAATTATCCAGATAATTTTAGAGTACTAACCTTTTAACCAACCTTTTATGAAAGAACAAGTACTTTTAACGTCTACAACGATTCTTTTTCGGAAAACAATCTTCGGAATTATATTTTTAACAATTTTAAGCCTTTTGACTTCTCAAAATTCATTTGCACAAAATTGGAATATTCTTGGAAATGAATCACAATTATCTTCGGATGCTTCTGCTTACACCTCTATTGCCGTTTTGAATGATGTTCCTTATGTAGTTTTTAGGGAAGCTACCGGATTTGCTGTTAAAGTAAAAAAAAGAGATCCTTCCACAGGAAATTGGGAACAGCTAGGCAATGATATCGGAACAAATCTTTCGTTCTCAAGAATTTTATTTGACAAGACTAACCGATTGTTTGTTACTTATGTGGATGTAGCAAATGAGAATAAATTAGCAGTAAAAGTTTATAATTCGGTTACAGATAGCTGGGAACCATTAAATGACGATACCAATAACCTGTATGTTTCGACAAGTTCAGTTACCAATAGTGTATCACAATACGGTTCAACACCTCGTTGTTCATTAACTTTTGACTCAGATAATAATCCCTATATTGCTTTTGGAGAAGGTACTTCATTAACGCCAACTGTAAAAAAGTTCGATGGAAATTCGTGGGTTACCATAGGTACAATTCCTTTAAACACTACAACAAATGCTTCACAAATAGCTGTGGCGGTTAGTCTTGTAATTGATGAAGCTGATGTACCATGGCTGGTATTCTGTAGTTTGGCTTCATCTACATCTTCAACCGGAACTATGGCTTTTTACCAATTTAGCGGAGGTATCTGGAATTATATTGCCCCAACAATTAATGCCAGTATTCGTCATACGAGTATGGTAATAAATTCAGTTGGCAATCCTGTTATTGTTTATTTTAATACAGCAGATTCTAACAGAGCTACTGCTATTGAGTATAATAAAACTACTGCTGTGTGGAGCTCAACTACAAGAATAGCTTTGAGAGATTCACCAAGTTTAAGTCTAATCAAAGATATTTCAGGTAACTTATATTGCTCTTTTATTGATAACGTAAGCAGCACACCTACCTATTCGGCTCGTGTTTTTAAACAAGCAGCCGGCGCAACTGCATGGACAGAAATGAAGGATCCGACAGTAACAAGAGGAATTGACGAACCTGCAGGAAATTTGACCATTGCAGCAGGAAGTTTACACCCTTTTGTCGTTTATACAAAAGCAAATACAGCAGGAATCATAACTCCTATTGTTAGAACCTATGTTCCGGCTCCTCCGCCAGCAGTATTGACCACAAATGTTGTCACTAATCTTACTTCAACTACGGCAGAAACCGGAGGTGATATTACCTCAGATGGAGGAACGGCAATTACAGAAAGAGGAATCGTTTACAGTACAGGCAATAATCCAACTGTAGCCAATACTAAAATTGTAGCCAGTACAGCAGGTACAGGCAGTTTTTCAGTAAATATTCCGGGGCTTACACCTGCCACTTTGTATTATGTTAGAGCCTATGCTATTAATGGTGGTACTACTTATGGTGAAACCATTAGGTTTAACACTCCGGCATTGCCAGATGCGGTAGTCAATACACCTAAACAGGTTGAATTTTTAAATAGAGGTGTAGTAGCTTTGCGCAAATCTGCCAATGAAGTTTTTATTAGCTGGCGATTGTTAGGAAATGACCCTTCAGATATTGCTTTTAATGTGTACAGAGAAAATGTAAAAATCAATCCAACACCTGTTACAACTTCTACAAACTTCATTGATAACGTTTCAACAAACGGTACTTATACAATAAAAACAGTTATCAATAATACGGAAGGAATTGCAACAGCACCAGTTTCGGTATGGTCAAATAATCAGTTGTCGATTCCCTTGCAAATTCCTTTGGGAGGCACTATTCCGGATGGAACAGCATATACTTATACAGCAAATGATGCCAGTGTTGGTGATGTTGATGGGGACGGAGAGTATGAAATTTTCTTGAAATGGGATCCTACTTTATTAAATCATAACGGAGGAGGATTCTCGGGAGAACAAATTTTTGATTGTTATAAATTGAACGGGACTTTGCTTTGGCGTATCAACTTAGGCAAAAATATAAATGCAGGTCCCCATTTCAGTCAATTTATGGTATATGATTTTGACGGAGACGGAAAGGCAGAAATGATTTTAAAAACAGCTGACGGAACCATTGATGGTACGGGAGTTGTTATTGGAAACGCTTCTGTTGATTATCGAAATTCAGGCGAATGGGTACAGCAAGGTCCTGAATTTCTGACTGTTTTTAATGGTTTAACAGGTGCTGCAATGGCAACGGTTACTTATCAGCCAGCGAGAGCGAATACTGCCGATTGGGGAGATACTTACGGAAATCGCCAGGATCGTTTTGTTTCTGCAGTTGCTTATTTAGATGGTGCTCGTCCGAGTCTTATTGTAGGGCGTGGCTATTATGATAAACTGATGCGTGCCGCTTATGACTGGCGTGATGGACAATTGACACTTCGATGGATTTTTGACAGTAAAAATGCAAGTGATCCTGCCAATAATGCTTATTCAAGTCAGGGGAATCATCAGATGACTATTGGTGATGTAGATGGCGATGGAAAAGACGAAATTATTAATGGTTCAAGTGCTATTAATGACGATGGAAAACGTCTTTGGACATACGGGCAGGGACATGGAGATGCGCTTCACATGTCGGATATGGATCCCGATCGTCCCGGACAGGAAATTTGGCAATGTCTGGAATCTGAAGGTCAATATAGCCCTTACGGAATCAGACTTAATGATGCTAAAACGGGTAAAATGATTTTTGGAGCAGTTACTACAGGAGATGTCGGTCGTGCCTTAGCAGCAGATATTGATCCGAATCACAGAGGTTACGAAATGTGGAGTTCAGCAGGAAATTTGTATAATGTTCAGGATGGACAAATTGGTACCAGCAAACCAACTAACGGAAGTCAGGCAGTGAATGGTGCTGTTTGGTGGGATGGAGATTTGGGTCGAGAATTGCTTGACGGAACCATTATGGACAAATGGAATCCTACGACACAATCATTGAATCGTTTGTTTACAATATATCAGGCAGCTTCGGTTTCTTCAAACAATGATACTAAAAAGAATCCAGCTCTTACTGCTGATATTTTAGGCGACTGGAGAGAGGAAATTATGCTGCGCAGAACAGATAATACAGCCTTGATTCTTTTCACAACTAATATTATCACAGATCATAGAATCTATACTTTAATGCATGATCCTCAATATCGTACAGCAATTGCATGGCAAAATTCGTCGTACAACCAACCGCCGCATCCAGGTTTTTTCCTTGGTTATGATATGGCTCCGGCTCCGGTACCAAATATTGTTATAAAAGACATTTCGAATTTAGGAGTTAAAAAAACAGCTGGCTCAGTAACGACAGAGGTATTGGTTTACCCAAATCCTTCATCGGGACAATTTAATGTTCGATTTAATGGCTTCAAATCATCTAAAGCTACTGTTGTGATTTCAAATATTACCGGACAAATTGTAGTACAAAAAGATGTTGAACTTACAGGCAATGATCAAACTATAACACTTAGTTTTCCTAACCATAATCATGGTGTGTATATTTTAAAAGTAACCAGTGAAGAAGGAACAAGAACACTTAAAATTTTAATTGAAAAATAACATCATAATTAACTTAAAAAGAGGTTTTGCAGTTTTGTAGATCCTCTTTTTATACTTTAAAATGACAGTATAGCACAGGACAGTATTGGAATAATAAATAAATATATTTGAAACAACTGTTATTGCATTTTTATGAAATTTATTTTTGTAAGCTTCAAAAAAATAGACAAAAGCTTATGTCTTTTATTTACACATCCGTGAAGAATACCTGAAAATAAAGGAATGGACAATTTTCGAAACCGGAAGAAGTTCGATACAGGTCGCAGAATTAGAATATATAAATGGCGAAATTATCTGTAATCGTGACAAGCCGGTTCAAGTTAAGTTAAAACATTAATTATAACGTTTTGCTGTTGATTTTTATAGAAAATTAAAATGAATAGAAGAAAATTTATAATCGGTAATTCCCTTGCTCTTATGGGGCTGTGTATTCCGTTCCCTCTCAGGAGCAATAGCTTTGTGATTGACGGACTTTCACTGCTATTAAATCCGTTATTATCGATTTAAATCCGCGTCATCCGTGTTCCATTCGGATAGTCTTATAAATTTTATAAAGAAGATTATACTCAAAAAAATAAAACTATGATAAGAAATGCTTTTAAAATGAAATTAAAACCGGGTTTTGAAGCTGAATACAAAAAGCGACATGATGAAATCTGGCCCGAATTAGCAAGTTTGCTTTCTGAAACAGGTATACAGGATTACAGTATTTTTTTGGATGAAGAAACCTTGATTCTTTTTGCTGTTCAAAAAATAAGTGCTGATTTTGATTTTGATTTACTCCCAAATCATCCTATTGTAAAAAAATGGTGGGCGTATATGGGGGATATCATGGAAACTAATCCGGATAATTCGCCACAATCGGCAGGGTTAAAAGAAGTTTTTCATTTGGATTAATTATTCAACTCTAAAAATGCAAAATTGCTTTTCAATACGAACAAATTTAAAATAGAAATGTATGAAGCGACATAAAATAGATACGTTTTTTAGATTGATAATATTTTGCATATCTTTTCAAAGCTGGTCACAGGATACACGAACTTTCAGGATTTTTCAGTTTCCGGCAAATAAAATCCCAACCATAGATGGAAAAGCTGATGACTGGAAAATAGTTCCTGAAAGTTATACGGTTGGTATGGATCAATTATGGGATGACAGTAAAAAACATGCTAAAGCAAATCCAAAAAACTTAGATGTGAGCGTTAAAGTTGCCTGGGTAAAAGGACTGAATCGCCTATATTTTTTGTATGAAGCGTATGATGATTATTGGGATTTTTCCCTGCCGGGCCTGCAGAATGATACTTTTGAAGTTATAGTCGATGCCGATCAATCCGGTGGTCCTTTTATAGACCGGTTTCATCCCAATGAAACCTTGACAAACACAATGGATGCCTATTTTTCATATCACGGAGTTCATG
Organism: uncultured Flavobacterium sp.; assembly: GCA_965650235.1. Taxonomy (GTDB): domain Bacteria; phylum Bacteroidota; class Bacteroidia; order Flavobacteriales; family Flavobacteriaceae; genus Flavobacterium. The sequence goes on from CBFGNY010000069.1 coordinate 11,428, forward strand.
CGCAGAACTACCATATTTTTACTCCTGCAGAAGGAAAAGACTGGACACTCGTTTGGGGAAGCCAGCCGTGGATAAAGGAGCTGCCATATGCAAATGCTGCTTCCAATTATAATTTTAAACATGGAGAATCAGGAAAATTGACGTTAGAATTCTGGATAACTCCTTTTGATTATGCAGGTAATGATCCTTCTAGAGCTGTAGAATCTATTTTGGAAGAAAACAAAAACATAGGTCTTTGTTGGGCAATTATCGATTATGATGATGTAAATAACGAAAAAAACAACGGCTTTTGGAATCTTTCGAAAGAACATACCATGTACGGAAATGCCTCTTACAGTCTTCCTTTTAAATTAATGCCTTTAGAAGAAAAATTCAAAAAGGAAATCAGCGCTAAATGGACTTTTAACGTAATTGACAAAAATAAAAGAACAGTCGCTTTTATGAACAAGTCTGAAGGCGAAGTAAAATCATATAAATGGGATTTTGGGGACGGCACTACTTCATCAGAAGAAAATCCCGTTCATGAATACAAAGAAGCTGGAAAATATATTGTTGTTTTGGAAATTGAAGGTCCAAAAGGAAAATCGAGATTGTCAAAAATCTGGGATGTCACAGTAAAATAATAATCAAATAAAACTAAAAATAATGAAATCGAAATTAGGTCTGTCAATAGCTTTATCAGCTATGATTTTTATAAGTTGTGAAGCTCAAAAATCACAATCGGCTAAAATTGTTTTAACCAATGATTCGGATTTAGAATTATCTCAAAAAGCAATTTCAATTAAAAGAAGTACGCTTAAGCTAAAGGGAATCGAAAAATATTTTCCAATAGTTCTGCAAAATTCAGATACTATTCCGGCTCAGGTAAATGATCTTGATGGTGACGGAAAATGGGACGAACTGTTTTTTACAGCTGATTTTACAGCGAAAGAAAAGAAAACAGTGCAACTTAAATGGTCAAATACAGATCCAAAATTCACAGTAAAAACGAGTGCCCGATTCGGAAAGCGTGAAGCTGAGAATCTACCTGTCCAGCCTGCCACAGAAGAAGTTTTGTTAGCAAATCAGGTTTATAAAAAATTAGGTTTTCAAAAATACCAGACTGACGGACCTACTTGGGAAAATGATAAAGTAGGTTTAAGGCATTATCTGGACGGAAGAAATTCTAAAGATGTATTTGGAAAGAAAACGCCCGGAATTACACCTGAAAATGTTGGAATTAACAACAAAGGCGCAGTAGAAGATAATTACCATCAGATGCACGATTGGGGGAGGGATATTTTTCCTGTTGGAAGTTCAGCCGGATTAGGCGGTTATGGGTTGCTTGTTGGAAATGAAATCAACAGACTCGGAGTTTTGATTAATGATACCGAAAATAATGTAGAAAAAACGACTTTTAAAATTGTCAGTGAAGGACCTGTAAATTCGGTTTTGAGCTATAATTATCAAAACTGGGAAGCTTCAGGAAATAAATATCAGGTACAGGAAACGGCTTCTATCTGGCCGGGAATGTACGGATATAAAAATACAGTTTCCGTGAGCGGACTTAAAGGAAACGAAACTTTAGTAATTGCACTTTCTAACATCAATAATCAAAACCCATTGCAGGTTATTGAGGCCGGAGATTATGTTTGTTTTATTCAGCATGATAAATTAACTTATGAAAGGCAATGGATATTGGGAACGGCTATAATTATACCAAAAGACAGCTACCAAGGTTATAGCGAAGCTCCTAAAACAGGTAAATTAACAGATTCTTATTTGATAAAAGTCAATACAAAAAACAACCAGCCAATCAGTTATTATCCAATCGCAGGCTGGGAACTGAGTGCTGATACAAATTTTAAAGATTCGGCATACTTCAGCAATTATGTAACCAATCTGGCAAAACAGCTTTCTGCCAAAATAAATATTGAAATAAGCAAATAAACCAATTTTACTACTATCTAAAAATACCTAACCATGAACTATAAATCAACCAAAATTATTACATTGTTTGCATTGGGAATAATTGCTTCTGCAAATGCCCAGACCAACGATGCCACAACACCATTACACCTAATGCAGCCGGATTATCCAACGCCTTACATTATTCCCGAAAAGAAAAATATAAAGGAGGTATTGGACAGGGTGTACTTTTTCTTAGATAAAAATTCGGCTTCTAAAATTGTAAATGCCACAACTAAGGCAGAGATTACAGATTACAAAAAAAACAAAGAAGACATCATTTTTGAACCGGGCGCTTTTAGGCTCACCAGTTACGAATGGGGCGTTACCTATGCCGGAATGCTTTTAGCATCTAAAGCTACGGGTGAAAAATATTTTGCTGATTATTCGAATAAAAGAATAAAACTTATCGCTGATGTAGCCGAAAATATTCAAGAAAAAAACATCAAGGATAAAGACATGTTAAAGACACTTCATCCGGAGGCTTTGGATTTTGCAGGAGCGCTTTGTGCCGCTTTTATTAAAGCCAAAAAAGAGGGTTTAAAAGCAAATATTGATCCTTTGGTAAATAATTACATCCATTTTATCAGCAAGGAACAGTTTCGATTAAAAGACGGAACTTTAGCCCGAAACAGACCTCAGGATAATACACTGTGGTTAGACGATATGTTTATGAGCGTGCCGGCATTAGCCCAAATGGGAAGCCACACGGGAGAAGTTAAATATTTTGATGACGCCGTTAAACAGGTTAATCAGTTTTCTAAAAGAATGTTTAACGAACAAAAAGGTATTTACATGCACGGTTGGGTAGAGTCGATGGAAGTTCATCCGCAGTTTCACTGGGCAAGGGCAAATGGCTGGGCTATAATGACTATGGTAGAATTACTTGAAGTGTTACCTAAGAATCACCCCGGATATCCTCAGGTTTTAGCACAGCTTCAAAAACACATAGCAGGATTAGTGCAATATCAACACGGAACCGGTTTTTGGCATCAGTTACTAGACAGGAATGATTCGTATTTAGAAACTTCGGCAACTGCCATTTACACGTATTCAATTGCCAGGGCTATCAATCGTGGCTACGTTGATAAAATGACATACGCCCCAGCCGTTTTATTGGGTTGGAACGCTGTTGCCTCAAAAGTAAATGATAAAGGTCAGGTAGAAGGAACCTGCGTAGGAACTGGAATGGGGTTTGATCCGGCATTTTATTATTATCGTCCTGTAAATGTATTTGCAGCCCACGGTTATGGTCCGGTTTTACTGGCTGGAGCTGAGGTGATTTTGCTATTGAAAGACAGCCAGTTTCAAATAAACGACAGCGCAATACAATTAAAAATAGAAGGTAAAGATAATCTTCATAAGTAAATTGAAGTTAAATGTTAAAAGTTAAGGGTTAGAAGTTAAGGGTTGGAAGTTAAGGGTTGGAAGTTAAGTGTTAGAAGTTAAAAGTTAAACGTTAGAATGTGGTGAAACTTACGCTAAGAATAACTAAACTCACTTCATATAAGGACGCACAGGCGCAAAGTTTTTTCACGCAGATTTAAAAAAGATTTAAGCAGATGCACGCAGATTTATCTCTTTAAATCGGCTTAAATCTGCAGAATCTGCGTGAAAATATTTTTGATTCTTCTAAATAAAACTTTGCGCCTCTGCGCCTTTGCGCGATTAAATTAATGAAGTAAAAAAAACTATGAAACTGAGTCCAACTTAAAACAAAAGTTTGGAATTGAATAGGCTCCAGCTTTAGCTGGGGTAAAAATAAAGATCAGTTAATCGGCTTTAGCCAAATTATTCAAAGCGAAAAAAACTTTGCGACTCTGCGCCTTTGCGCGATTAAATTAACGAAGAAGAAAACTCGGCGTCTGTAAAAGATTAATATTAAAAAACATCCTATGAAACTCAGTCCAACAATAAATATACTTTTCCTATTATTTACCATAACAACTTTCAGCCAGATTGGAACCCGATTTCCATCGGAAAAAAAAATTATAAAAGACCCCGTTACAGGTATCGATTTAATCTTTTTAACGACTAAATCAGCAGGTGATTCTAAAACATATCCAACCCATCCACAGTGGACAGCAGATGGGGAATGGCTAATTTTCAGAACCAGAAGAGCCAATGGGGAAGCAATGGCGGTAAATGAAAAATCAGGCGTAATGGTACAGGTCACCGAAGGCGGTTATACCGGAACATTATGCATGGCTCAAAAATCGATGAAATTGTATTTCATGCGCAAAGCAGAGGGCGATAAAATGCAGATCATGGAAGTAAATCTGGAAGCTGTTTTTAAAGACAGTCAGGCTGGAAAAATGAAACCTGTTTCGGCTTACGAACGTATCTGTGGTGTAACAAAAGCTGAAATGGGTGCTTCTGGTGATATGGCTTTAGACGCTGATGAAGCAAGGGTTTACTTTAGAATTGGAAAAGAAGAAGCGGCAAGATACTTAGACCCCAATATTAAAATTGAAAAAAGTTTCGGACCAAGAAATATGGGAGCAGGCCCAGGTGGAATCGCAAGTATGAATGTAAAAACTGGTGAGTTTAAGCATGTGGTTTCAGTGCCTTTTCAGGTGGGACATATTCAGTCGAATATCTGGAATCCGGGTGAGATTGTTTTTTGCTGGGAAACCGGAGGAAAATCTCCGCAGCGTACCTGGACAGTTATGGCAGACGGAACTGGTTTAAGGCCTTTGTATCCGGAATCTGATTTTGAATGGGTAACGCACGAAGCTGTAATTTCTAAAGACGAAGTAGCCATAGCAATTATGGGGCACCGAAAAATTGATATCCAGAAAGATGCCCTTGTAGAAGTGGCTGCAAACGGAGAGATTAGAAATCCGGTCAACCCTGGACAAGAAAGCAATTGGGGGAATACCGGAACCCGTGAAAAACCTACAGGTTTGGCGATTATAAATCTTAGGACGCGCGAAATGATTATTGCCGGACAGACCAAAAGCGGCAGCGGATTATGGCATGTACACGGTTCAGCTGATGGGAGGTGGGCAGTAGGAGATGATTTTTCGAGAAGTTTATATTTAATCGACAGAAAAACAAACGAAATGATGCTGCTGACAACAGGGCATAAGGAAACTGCTGCAGATCATATTCATCCTACTTTTAACGGAGACGGCACCAAAATCCAAATTCAGTCTGCTATGCTTTCTGAAGACAATCGGACTATGAATATCTGTATTGTTAACGTACCCAAAGAATGGCTGAAACGTAAATAAAAAAGACTCAAATAATAGCAGTATAGAACAGGATAGATAAGGCAACAGGAAAAACTAAATTTGATTTTACTCTAAATTTAAAATGCATAATGCAAAAAAACAATCGTTTTACTATCAGTATCTTAGCAAGGGAAATATTTACTATTTTCTTGTTGATAGTGACATCTGTTTCATTAGCGCAACAACCGGAAAAAATGGATGCCATCTATTCTGGCACGCCTTGGTTCGATCAAAATAGGAATATTGTAAGCGCCCATGGTGCTAACATTGTTAAAGAGAAAGGAATATTTTATCTTTTTGGAGAAGCACATACGGATACGAGCAATGCATTTGTCGGATTTAATTGCTATTCTTCAAAAGATCTTTACAATTGGAAATTTGAAAGTATTGCGCTTCCAATACAAAAATCAGGTAAATTAGGTCCGAACCGTGTCGGCGAAAGACCAAAAGTAATGAAATGCCCTAAAACGGGAGAATTTATCATGTACATGCATGCAGATACCTTAACTTATAAAGATCAATTTGTAGGCTACGCAGTTTCAAAAAAAATAAAAGGACCATACGAGTTTAAAGGACCGCTTTTGTTTAACGGAAAACCAATAAAAAAATGGGACATGGGAACTTTTCAGGATAGCGATGGCTCAGGTTACATTTTGGTTCATGGTGGCGAAATTTATAAACTGAATGATGATTATAAATCGGTTGCAGAGAAAGTGAATGAAAATATTACTTCAGGATTCGAATCACCTACAATGTTTAAAAAAGACAGTCTTTATTATTTTATAGGTTCACATTTAACAAGCTGGGAGAAAAACGACAATTATTATTATACGTCAAATTCACTCAAAGGACCATGGATATCTCAGGGTTTAATTGCTCCGGAGGGAACTTTAACATGGAATTCACAATGTACTTTTGTCTTGCCAATTCAGGGTACAAAAGATACTACATACCTATTTATGGGCGATCGATGGTCTTTTCCTAAACAGGCTTCGGCAGCAACTTATGTCTGGCAGCCAATTGTCATTTCAGGAAATTTATTATCAATTCCTAATTATAAGGATGCCTGGAAAATTGATGTCGCAACCGGACTTGCCTCTGTTACAGAAAACAGGGAGGAAATTATAAAGAATACAGGTAAACAAATTCAGTATAATGGAAATTGGAAACACACGGATTCCGAAAGTAGATCTGATGAAAAAGATGCTTCGTTGTCGATTCAATTTAGCGGCCAACAAATAGCCTTGTATAGCGTAGTTGGCTCAGAAAATGGTTATGCAAAAATTGTTCTGACTGATAGAAAAGGTAAGATAATTGTATCTGCCCTTATTGATATGTACAGCAAAGTTTCAATGGCTACAACAGTATTCCGATCTCCAATATTGAAAAAAGGCAACTACAATTTAACTGTTTCCGTTACAGGAGAAAGACCCAACTGGTCAGACAAAAAGAAAACAATTTATGGAAGCAAAGCAAGCTTCATTTCTATTAATCAGATTAAAATAAAAAACTAAATATCTAAAACCAAAAAAATACAATGAAAAGATTATTGACACTTGCTATCTGCATTTTGGGAATTTCCCAGTTTGCATTTTCTCAAAATTATAAAAATGACACTTTTCCGGACGGAAGCGAAATTACGCCGTGGTTTAAGGATTACACCAAACTTCAATTGAAAGATTTAGGGAAGCAATACACCATTACCGATTTTGGAGTTACGAAAGACAGCACCAAAATTCAGACCGTTGCAATCCAAAAAGTAATTGATAAAGCAGCAAAAAGCGGAGGTGGCGTAATTGTAATTCCAAAAGGAGTTTTCCTGAGCGGAGCTTTGTTCTTTAAACCAAAAACAAGCCTATATGTTTCTGAAGGCGGAACATTAAAAGGTTCTGATGATATTGCCAATTATCCAATTATGGCTTCACGTATGGAAGGGCAGAACCTGGATTATTTTCCTGCTCTGGTAAATGCTTACGGCGTTGATAATTTCTCTATTTCCGGAAAAGGAACCATCAACGGAAATGGTTATAAATATTATGAAGCTTTTTGGGCAAGACGCAAAGAAAATCCAAAATGTACAAATCTCGAGGTTTCAAGACCAAGATTAGTTTTTGTATGGAATTCAAACAATGTGCAATTTCAGGATGTCAGAATGATTAATTCAGGTTTTTGGACGAATCATTTTTATAAATGTAATAATGTAAAACTTCTTGATTTATACATTTTCTCTCCGCATTTAGAAATAAAAGCACCAAGTACGGATGCAATTGATCTTGATATTTGTAAAAATGTATTAGTAAAAGGATGCTTTTTATCTGTAAATGATGATGCGATTGCATTAAAAGGAGGAAAAGGCCCTTTTGCCGATCAGGATAAAAACAACGGACCAAACTCTAATATTATCATCGAAGACTGCCGATTTGGATTCTGTCATTCGGCATTAACAAACGGCAGTGAATCAATCCATAACCGAAATGTAATTATGCGTAATTGCCAGATTGACGGGGCAACAAGAATGCTATGGTTAAAAATGAGACCAGATACACCGCAACGATACGAGTACATTCGAGTTGAAGATATAAAAGGGCAGGCAAAAAACTGTCTGGTTGTTTTGGCATGGAAACAGTTTTTTGATCTAAAAGGACGTCCTGATGTTCCGGTATCATATGGCGATCATGTGACTTTAAAAAATATCGAGATGAAATCGAATACGTTTTTTAATGTAGAAAAAGATGAAAATGTTCGTTTGTCTAATTTTACTTTCGAAAACCTGAAAATTGAAGCGACTAAAGCAACTGTCGACAAAAGCATTGTAGATGGAATTACTTTGAAAAATGTATATGTAAATAAGCAATTAATAGAGTAGGTAGAGGCGCACAATAGTGCGTCAATGCAAAGTAAACATAAAGCTTGTCTTTGATGAGAAAACTAGAAATCTTAGCAAGAAACTAACATCCAGTATTTCATTAATTGTCGATTTTTTCAAGGATTAAAATCCGTTTTTACAATATGTTTCAAGTGTAAGGTTCTTTAGTGTTAAAGTTCCGGAGGTACGATATATTTTGTAGCAACGGATTTTAATCCGTTGAAATGTAATGCGAACAAATAAAAGTTCCGTAGGAATGACAAATAAATCTGCATTCTGCAATCCAAAAACAGCATTTAATATGAATAGAGTCATTGCATTTATCTTCACAATTTCAACTTTGTCATTATACAGCCAGGATAAAAAAACGATAGATTTTTCGATCGCCGATTCAAATCAACTGACTTCAATTTATATTGATAAAAACACAGATGCCTTAATTGTTTGGGCCATAAATGAATTGGCAGATGATGTAAAAGAAATAACCGGAAAAAGACCTGAAATAATCCAATCTGATAAAATATCAAAAAGCGGAATTTACATCGGACAAGCTTCTTCTAAACTTTTTAAATCAAAAGCGATTCAGAAAAAACTTTCCAGTCAATGGGAGAAATTTTCCATTAAAAAAGAAAAAGACAATCTTTTAATCGTTGGTAGTGATGTTCGCGGAACGGTTTACGCCATTTTTGAAATTACAGAGCGTTTAGGAATCTCTCCATGGAAATGGTGGGCAGATGTAAATCCCATAAAAAAAGAAAAATTAATATTGAATATTTCACAAAACGGAATAGTTTCATCGCCATCAGTTCAATATCGCGGCATCTTTTTAAACGATGAAGACTGGGGATTAGAACCCTGGGCAGAAAAAACATTTGAACCTGAAGTAGGGAACATTGGCCCAAAAACCTATGAAAAAATATTTCAATTGTTACTTCGATTAAAAGCCAATACAATCTGGCCAGCCATGCATCCGTCTACAAAAGGTTTTTTTACGCTTCAGGGGAATAAAGAAATGGCTCAGAAATACCATATCGTTATCGGATCTTCTCATGCAGAGCCAATGCTTCGCAATAATGTGG
>CBFGNY010000070.1:0-20516 GCA_965650235.1 uncultured Flavobacterium sp.
CTTTAGTAGTAGGACCTGCAGACAACAAAGGTTGCCCAAAGGTTACAAAAGAGACATTAAAACAATTGCAAGTAGAGGCTAAATCAATTTTCTTTACAACTGGTAAAGCTACTTTAAGTGATGCCAATAAAGGAGAAACTACTGGAAGACTGGATGCTATTAAGGAGATCTTGAGAAATTATCCAAATGCGAAGTTTGCTATTAACGGACACACTGATAATGTTGGAAATGCCAAGGCAAACCAAAAATTATCTGAACAAAGAGCAAAAGCTGTTATGGATGCCTTAATTGAAAAAGGTGTTAATCCTGCTAATTTGACTTCACAAGGTTTTGGAGCATCAAAACCGGTTAAATCTAATAAAACTGCTGCAGGAAGAGCAGAAAACAGAAGAACTGAAATTGTTTATTTAGGTAATTTATAATCTAAATTGAATATTAAACTAAAAAGCCATTCTTAATTGAGTGGCTTTTTTTATTTTTGCATACTTCTTAAAAAGAACCATTTCTTTGAATTGGAAGAACTAAAAAATCAAGAATGACTACACAACAACTACACGAACAAATTCTTTTAAAAAAATCATTTTTATGTGTTGGCCTGGATCCGGATTTAACTAAAATCCCGTCTCATTTACTAGAAACAGAAGATCCTGTCTTTGAATTCAATAAAGCAATAATTGATGCAACACATGATTTAACGGTGGGATACAAACCAAATACGGCTTTTTTTGAAGCGTATGGTATAAAAGGATGGATGTCCCTTCAAAAAACAATCAATTATATTAACGAAAAGTTTCCTGAAATTTTTACGATTGCAGATGCTAAACGCGGTGATATCGGAAATACGTCAAGTATGTATGCAAAAGCTTTTTTTGATGACCTGAGTTTTGACAGTGTAACCGTTGCACCCTATATGGGAAAGGATTCTGTTGAGCCCTTTTTGGCTTTCGAAAATAAACATACTATCATGTTAGCTTTAACTTCAAATGAAGGGGCTTTCGATTTTCAGACCTTAACTACTAACGGCAAAGAATTATACAAACAAGTTTTAGAAACTTCTAAATCATGGAAAAACAGCCATAACTTAATGTATGTGGTTGGCGCTACAAAAGCTGAATATTTTACTGAAATTCGTAAAATTGTTCCGGATAGTTTCTTGTTAGTTCCCGGAATTGGCGCTCAAGGCGGAAGTTTGTCTGAGGTTTGCAAATACGGAATGAATGATAAAGTTGGTTTATTGGTCAATTCTGCAAGAGCCATAATCTATGCTTCAAAAGAAACTGATTTTGCGGAGAAGGCGAGGGAAGAGGCTTTAGCTGTTCAAAAAGAAATGGAGGAGATTCTTAGTTTGAAGTTTCAGGTTTAAAGTTTCAGGTTACCCGACTTTGAACATAATTTTTACCACAGAGATTCGCAAAAGTTTTTTCACAGAGTTACACAAAGTTAAATTATTATTCTTTGCGAAACTTTGTGCAAGCTTCGTGAATCTCTGTGGTATAATCCTTATTCCAACAAAACCTGAATAAAAATAACATGAAACAATTAAAAGATCAAATCGGTACGTTACATTCTTTTGAAACATCACCAAAACGCATTATTTCATTAGTACCGTCTCAAACAGAATTGCTTTATGATTTAGGTTTGGAAGAAAAGATTATCGGAATTACTAAATTCTGTGTGCATCCATATCATTTAAAATCGACGAAGAAAATTGTCGGGGGAACTAAAAAGATACATTTCGAAAAAATAAAGTTATTACAGCCGGATATTATCATTTGTAATAAAGAAGAAAATACGCTGGAAATTGTAGAGCAATTAAGTACTATTTGTCCGGTTTGGGTAACTAATATTGTTTCTGTTGAAGATAATTTTCAAATGATTTCAGACTTTGGCCAGCTTTTTAATTGCAGGACGGAAGCCCAAAAATGGAATAACAAATTAACTTTCGCTTTAAGCGATTTTAAAAAATATATTAAGGATGTTTCATTTAAAAAAGCAGCTTATTTTATTTGGAAAGATCCTTATATGGTTGCCGGTAAAGATACTTATATTAATGAATTATTAAAGCTGAATCATTTTACGAATATCTACGAAGATAAAGGTCGTTATCCCGAAATAGAACTTAAAAAAATGCGATTGGAGGGCGATCCTGATTTGGTTTTTCTTTCCTCAGAGCCTTATCCTTTTAAAGAAGAAGATGCTTTTGAAATAGGACGTTACACTCATCATGCGAAAACTGTTTTTGTTGACGGAGAAATGTTTTCCTGGCATGGAAGCCGATTTTTAAAGGCTTTTTCATATTTCAAATTACTGCATGAAAGACTTAAAGAATAAGTGTAGCTTTAAATTCTAAATTTAAAGATCAAATTAAAATTGAATTTTTAAAATGGGAACCGCATTAAAAAAAAATGCCGGCATCTCGAAGACGCCGGCATCATTTAACTAACCAAAACCAAAATAATAAATAACCAGTTTATTACATTGCAAAGATCAAACATATATCATTATTTTGTTGTTAAGGTTTTGTTATTACTTTGTTGGGCATAAGTTAAGATTTTTCAAAACATTATTTTGAGTATTTAAGGGCTATAAAAAATTCTGTTTAGGTCTCCCAAAATTATCTCATAGAAGAATTGAATTTAACTAACGGCTATTTAGTTTTGCCTTCTCTTTAATAATATCTGCAATTTTACGGTTTTCGATTTTGCTTTCGAGCCATGAGATAATATCTAAATAAAGGAAAGCTCTTTTTTCATAAGTGTTTTTTTCCAATTCAATAAAACGTTCCCGCATCTTAATAAATTCCTTTTTGATATCTGCAGGATAAAAATTATTAAGGTTTCTCATGAACTTAATAATTTCTTTCTGAACTTCGTGCAGGTCATTCATTTTTAATAAAAACTTGTACGTGCTTTTAAGGTGATTTTCGAGATAATAATCCTTTCCTAACTCATAATGTGCAATCAATGACAAAAGTCTTGCAAAGCACATTAAATCTTCGCGCATTGTTAAGTTCTTGTTATTGATGATTTTGTCTAAGTAATAAATCGACTCGTTGTATTTTTCATTTCCAAAATAAATAGAAGCAATCTTGTAATAAAATAACATTTCGTGATGTTCATCAAGATGTTCATTATGAATTTTTATTTTATCTAAAATCTCCGGAATCAAATATTCACTTTCGGCAAAAGTACCTTCCAGAATATGATAATTTAATTTATTATTGTACACATATAGAAATGATAGCGATGCAATGTTATCGTTTACAGGGAATTTATCATCACGAATAGTTTCTTCTAAAAGTGTTAGATATTTCTTGAAATTCGACTTGTATTTTAGCATATAAAGCGATTCTAAAAAATAATGATTCCCTTTTAAAAAAAATACCGGATTTTGATAAATCATATTTGGATTATCATAAAACAACCTAACCCATTTATAAGCATATTTATAACTTGCCAGAAAGTCCTGAACAAGAAAACTACGCCAGAGATTTGCATTGTAAAACCAATATTTTTCACGGAAACCAAACTTGCTTTCGTCTAATTTTGAAATGTGTTTATTAAAATAATCATCAATATATTTGTATTCTTCATCACTTTTTACGTAACCGGTTTTAAGCATGATCCCATACAATTGCAGTGATAAATTAGATAATTTACTTGAAATAGTATTCCGGTAGTTTAACTCTTTAGCCTGAACAACCAATTCATCAGCACGGCCCTGAATACTTCGGGTAATGTATTGAGATTCGATTAATTTTTCGAATTCAACAATTTCATATGCCATTAATTTTTCGTCGTTTTCAAGTGCTATGATTTTGGTTTTATCCAGAATTTTCAAACTCTGTTTGTATAATCCCTTGTTATATAGAATTACAGCAAAATCAATCTGTTCACGTAATTGGTAACGAATATTTTGGCTGGGGATATTTAAACGGATACTAACTAAAATCTGTTTGTATAAATATGATTTTAAGTTAGATAGCTGAACTTTCTTAATGATTCCGCTTTTTAAAATAAGCTTCTCATCGTAAGTCTCCGACTTATCCAAAATATTAAACAACTCAATGAATTTAGTATTCGAACTCGTTTCTAAACGGCTTGCAAAAATTTTAAATTGTCTTTTTTCGGATTTAGAAAGCGATTTAATCAGTACAAATAAGAAATCTTTTTGATGGTTAGCCATTGTAAAATATAATAATATAACTTATTGATTTTTAATTGTTTAATTCGTTATAAATTGTGTTATGAACAGTATTATTTCATTAAAATGAATTTCATACTGAAGATGTACAATATATATTTGTTTCAAGATGTGAAATTACATTAAATAAATGAATATGAATAGAGAGAAAGTTCAAATTTTTGACACCACTTTGCGTGATGGAGAACAGGTCCCGGGATGTAAGTTAGATACTAAACAAAAGTTAGTTATCGCAGAACGACTTGACAAAATGGGAGTTGATATCATCGAAGCAGGTTTTCCTGTGTCAAGTCCGGGCGATTTTTTATCGGTCTCTGAGATTTGTAAAATTGTAGAAAATGCAACTGTCTGCGGATTAACAAGAGCCGTAAAAAATGACATCGATGTTGCCGCAGCTGCCTTGAAGCATGCTAAAAAACCTAGAATCCATACAGGAATCGGAACTTCACAATCTCATATCCTCCATAAATTAAATACTACTCCAGAAGATATTATTGCCAGAGCAAAATATGCTGTAGCACATGCCAAATCTTATGTTGAAGACGTTGAGTTTTACGCAGAAGATGCTGGTAGAACTGATAATGCTTTCCTTGCTAAAGTTTGTGAAGAAGTAATCAAATCTGGTGCAACGGTATTGAATATTCCGGATACAACCGGATATTGTTTGCCTGAAGAATACGGAGCAAAAATAAAATACTTAAAAGAAAACGTAAAAGGTATAGAGAATGTAATTCTTTCATGCCACTGTCATAATGATTTAGGAATGGCTACTGCAAATTCAATTTCAGGAGCTATAAACGGAGCAAGACAAATTGAGTGTACTATTAACGGCATTGGGGAGAGAGCCGGAAATACAGCACTTGAAGAAGTAGTGATGATTTTTAAACAACATCCATACTTAAATTTAGATACTAATATCAATACAAGAGAGTTAAACGAAATGAGTCGTTTGGTTTCTGAAAGTATGGGTATGATGGTTCAGCCAAATAAAGCAATCGTAGGAGCAAATGCTTTTGCACATAGTTCAGGAATTCATCAGGATGGTGTGATTAAAAACAGAGCAACATACGAAATCATGGATCCATTAGATGTTGGTGTTAATGAATCTTCCATTATTTTGACTGCAAGAAGCGGAAGAGCTGCTTTGGCTTATCGCGCTAAAAAAGTAGGTTACGAACTTACAAAAGTTCAATTGGATATTGTATATGTTGAATTTTTGAAATTCGCAGATATTAAAAAAGAAGTCTTAGACGAAGATATTCACCAGATTATTGAAGCTTCTAAAATTCAGGGAGATTTAATAAGAAGTTAATTTAGGAAAAAATAAGGTTTTAAATACATAAAGAACGAGGCATTATGAATTTGAAAATAGCAGTTTTACCCGGAGACGGAATTGGACCAGAGGTAATCGCACAAGCCAAAAAAGCTTTATATGCTATTGGTGATGTGTATAATCACGAATTTGTTTTTGAAGAAGCTCTTATGGGAGCAATTGCTATTGATAAAACCGGGAATCCACTTCCTGAGCAAACATTAAATCTTTGTTTAAACACAGATGCGGTTTTGTTTGGAGCAATAGGTGATCCTAAATATGATAATAATCCAAATGCAAAAGTTCGTCCGGAGCAGGGATTATTGAAATTACGTAAAGAACTTGGTTTATTTGCTAATATCCGTCCAATCAAGCCTTATAAATCATTGATTGATGCTTCTCCTTTAAAAAGAGAAATTATTGAAGGTGCTGATTTTACAATTTTTAGGGAATTAACAGGTGGTGCTTATTTTGGAGCAAAAACTTTAAATGAAGAAGGAACACATGCTTCAGATTTATGTGAATATTCAGAAGAAGAAATTACCAGAATTGCACATTTAGCTTTTAAATCCGCACAAAACCGACGCAAAAAGTTAACAATGGTTGATAAAGCTAATGTTTTGGAAACGTCAAGATTGTGGAGAAAAGTCGTTCAGAAAGTAGGCGAGGAATATAAAGATGTAGCGCTGGACTTTTTATTTGTGGATAATGCAGCAATGCAATTGATTTTAAATCCAAAACAATTTGATGTGATTTTGACAGAGAATTTATTTGGAGATATTTTATCAGATGAAGCAAGCGTAATTACAGGTTCTATTGGTTTACTGGCTTCGGCTTCGTTAGGAGAAAAAAATGCACTATTTGAACCAATTCACGGTTCTTATCCACAGGCAAAAGGAAAAAATATTGCTAATCCAATAGCTTCTATTTTATCTGCAGCAATGTTGTTAGAGCATTTTGGATTATTCAAAGAAGCAAATGTAATTTACAAAGCAGTCGAAAAAGCAATTGAGTTTAAAGTGGTTACAGTAGATTTAAAAGCAGATTCAAAATTTGGCACTAATGAAGTAGGAGAGTTTGTCTCAAACTTCATTTTCAGCAAAGATGATTTACTATATTTTAATAATGATAACGTTCATATC
Organism: uncultured Flavobacterium sp.; assembly: GCA_965650235.1. Classification (GTDB taxonomy): domain Bacteria; phylum Bacteroidota; class Bacteroidia; order Flavobacteriales; family Flavobacteriaceae; genus Flavobacterium. The sequence continues at coordinate 6,658 of CBFGNY010000070.1, forward strand.
GGGCAATCTACGATTGTTTAAGATTTTTTGTTAAATGCTGCAATAATTAACAAGAAGTATTTAAAATGTTGAGATTTTATTTTTTTAGTCCTATTAGTTTTTATACTTTTGTGACATCAAAAAATAAATAATGCAAATCTCAATTATTATTACTTCTGTCATTGTTGTCAATGTGTATAGCACATCTGCATCGGGAATGGTATAAATATAATTGAAAGATATATATTATAACCTCCCACTTAGTTGGGAGGTTTTTTTTAGGAATAAAATTAAAATTACAAATTAACACATAATGGAATTAAACAAGTACAGCAAAACAATCACGCAAGACGAAACACAACCGGCTTCTCAGGCGATGTTCTACGGAATAGGCCTAACAGAAGAGGATCTTAAAAAAGCGCAGGTAGGAATTGTGAGTATGGGTTACGACGGAAATCCTTGTAACATGCACTTAAATGACCTGGCCAAAGATATTAAGACTGGCGTCTGGAAAGAAGATTTGGTTGGCTTGATTTTTAATACTATTGGTGTAAGTGATGGTATTTCTAACGGGAATGATGGCAAGCGTTTTTCTTTGGTTTCTCGTGATGTAATTGCAGATTCTATCGAAACGGTAATGGGAGCTCAATGGTATGACGGTCTGATTGCCGTTCCTGGTTGTGATAAAAATATGCCGGGAGCTTTGATGGCTATGGGAAGAGTAAATCGACCATCTATTATGGTTTATGGAGGTTCTATTCACCCAGGAAAATGGAAAGGCGAAGATTTGAATATTGTTTCTGCTTTTGAAGCTTTAGGTAAAAAAATTAAGAATACAATTACTCCTGAAGATTTCAAAGGAGTAATTCAAAATGCTTGCCCAGGTGCAGGTGCTTGTGGTGGAATGTACACTGCAAACACAATGTCATCAGCAATTGAAGCATTAGGAATGAGTTTGCCTTACAGTTCTTCTAATCCTGCTTTGAGTCCGGAAAAGAAACAAGAATGTGTTGATGCCGGTAAAGCCATCAGAATATTATTAGAAAAAGATATTAAGCCCAGAGATATTATGACCCGTAAAGCATTCGAAAATGCAATTACGATGGTAGCTGTTTTGGGCGGTTCTACAAATGCGGTAATGCACTTAATTGCAATGGCCCACTCAGTAGGAATTGAATTGACATTGAAAGATTTTCAGGATATTAGTGATAAAACACCATTATTAGCTGACTTGAAGCCAAGCGGTAAATACCTAATGGAAGATTTGCATAATGTTGGAGGAGTTCCTGCGGTAATGAAATATTTATTAAAGGAAGGTTTATTACATGGTGATTGTTTAACTGTAACAGGAAAAACAATAGCAGAAAATTTAGCTTCAGTTCCTGATTTGCATGATGGTCAGGAAGTGATTTTTGAAATACAAAAAGCTTTAAAAGCGACTGGTAATATTCAAATTCTTTACGGAAACATTGCAACAGAAGGTTGTGTGGCGAAAATTAGTGGAAAAGAAGGAGAATTTTTTGAAGGTACAGCTGTAGTTTTCGAAGGTGAAAAAGATGTAATCAGAGGAATACAAGCGGGTGAAGTTAAACCGGGGAATGTAGTGATTATTCGTTACTGTGGTCCAAAAGGAGGTCCTGGTATGTCTGAAATGTTAAAACCAACATCTGCCATTATGGGAGCCGGCTTAGGAAGCTCTGTAGCATTGATTACTGATGGACGTTTTTCCGGAGGTTCACACGGTTTTGTAGTAGGTCACGTTACTCCGGAAGCTTATGAAGGAGGAGGGATTGCATTAATTGAAAATGGAGATGTAATTACAATTGATGCTGTAAATAATACTATTAATATGAAAATTTCTGATGAAGAATTGGCAAAACGTAAGGCCAATTGGAAAAGACCAGAATCACCAATCAAACAAGGAGTTTTACTTAAATATATGCGTTCGGTCTCCAGTGCCTCTGAGGGATGTGTTACCGACAAATAATTTAATAAAAACAACAAGCCTTTAAGTCTAAATTAAAGATTTACTGGTGAAAAATATAAGATAAAATGAAAATATCAGGGGCAGAAGCCGTTATTAGATGTTTATTAGCAGAAGGAGTTGACTTGGTTTATGGATATCCGGGAGGAGCCATAATGCCGGTTTACGACGAATTATATAAGTTTCAGGATCAATTGCACCACGTTTTAGTTCGTCACGAACAAGGTGCAGCTCATGCAGCTCAAGGTTTTGCAAGAGCTACCGGTAAAGTGGGTGTTGCGATAGCAACTTCAGGACCTGGAGCTACAAATTTAGTTACGGGTATTGCCGATGCTCAAATCGATTCTACCCCATTAGTGTGCATTACAGGTCAGGTTGGAAAACATTTATTAGGTTCTGATGCTTTTCAGGAAACAGATATTATTGGAATTTCAACTCCGGTAACCAAATGGAACTATCAGATTACTGAAGCTTCTGAAATTCCGGAAATTATTGCAAAAGCTTTTTATATCGCCAGATCAGGCAGACCAGGTCCTGTTTTGATTGATATTACAAAGAATGCTCAATTTGATGAGATGGACTTTAGTTATGAAAAGTGTACAGGAATTAGAAGTTATCATCCAAAACCTGTATTAAATCTTAAAAAAGTACAAGACGCTGCAGATATAATTAATGAAGCAAAAAAACCATACATTATTTTTGGTCAGGGTGTTATATTAAGTCAGGCGGAAGAGCAATTAAAAAGATTGATTGAAAAATCAGGAATTCCGGCAGCCTGGACCATTTTAGGTCTTTCGGCTTTACCAACTGATCATCCTTTAAATGTGGGTATGGTTGGTATGCACGGTAATTACGGACCGAATCTTTTGACAAATGAATGTGATGTATTAATCGCTTTAGGGATGCGTTTTGATGATCGTGTTACCGGAAATTTAGCTACTTATGCTAAACAAGCCAAAGTAATTCATTTCGAAATTGATCCGGCTGAAATCGATAAAAACGTAAAAACTGAAGTAGCTGTTTTAGCAGATGTTAAAGAAGCATTGACTGCTTTGATTCCATTGATTGACAAGAAATCTCACGATTCATGGCACAATGAATTTAAAGAAATGTATAAAATTGAGTTAGACGCTGTTATAGATGAGGAGTTAGCTCCTACTAATGGAAAAGGAATTTCGATGGGTGAAACTATCGAAATGATTAACAAACACTCAAAAGGAGATGCAATTATGGTTTCGGATGTAGGGCAGCATCAGATGTTTGCCTGTCGTTACGCTAAATTTAATTCTACTAAAAGCAATGTTACTTCCGGAGGTTTAGGAACAATGGGTTTTGCTTTACCAGCGGCTATTGGTGCCAAAATGGGAAGACCGGATCGTGAGGTTGTAGCTATAATTGGAGACGGAGGTTTTCAAATGAATATACAGGAATTAGGTACCATTCATCAAACAAAAGTTCCGGTAAAAATAGTGGTTTTAAACAACGAATTTCTTGGAATGGTTCGTCAATGGCAGGAATTGTTTTTTGACTATAGATATGCTTCTACAGTAATGATTAATCCAAACTTCTGTGCAATTGCAGAAGGATATTATATCAAATCAAGAAAGGTAACAAAAAGGGAAGAACTGGATGAAGCTGTTGCTGAGATGATGGCATCGAAAGATTCTTATTTCTTAGAAGTAATGGTAGAAAAAGAAAATAACGTATTCCCAATGATTCCAACAGGAGCTTCGGTTTCTGATATGAGATTAAGCTAAAAATTATGGAAGAAAAAACATTTACCATATCGGTATACTCAGAAAATAACGTAGGCTTGTTAAATAGAATATCTGGAATATTCTTAAAGCGACACATTAATATATTAAGTTTAAACGTTTCAGAATCAGAAATAGAAAATGTTTCAAGATTTATAATTGTAGTAGATACAACTGAAAAATGGGTTAAAAATATTGTTGGACAAATTGAAAAACAAATTGAAGTTATAAAAGCTTTTTATCACACAGACGAAGAAACAATTTATCTGGAAAACGCTTTATTTAAAATTGCTTCAAGTTTACTGTTTGACGAAAAACAGATTCAGAATATCATTAAAGAAAGTCAGGCTACAATAGTAACTGTTTCACGTGATTTTTTTGTGATTTCAAAATCCGGTAGGCGTTCTGAAATTGAAGAATTACATGCAAGATTTAAACCGTACGGCATTATGCAATTTGTACGTTCAGGAAGAATTTCAGTTTCTAAAGAGAAAATGGAAATTTCATCATTATTAAACGAATTAAAATAATTACAAGCATTCAAATTAAACATCATACTTATTAAATATTAAAAAAAAATGGCCAATTATTTCAACACATTACCACTTAGATTACAATTAGAACAATTAGGGGTTTGCGAATTTATGGAGCAATCTGAATTTGCAAATGGGATAGATGCATTAGCAGGAAAAAAAGTCGTAATCGTAGGTTGCGGAGCTCAGGGTTTGAACCAAGGTTTAAACATGAGAGATTCAGGTCTTGATATTTCTTATGCTTTGCGTGCAGATGCAATTGCTGAAAAAAGAGCTTCTTTTAAAAATGCTACTGAAAATGGTTTTAAAGTAGGTACTTATGAAGAATTAATTCCAACTGCTGATTTAGTTTGTAACTTAACACCAGATAAGCAACATACTGCTGTGGTAACTGCAATTATGCCATTAATGAAACAAGGTTCGACTTTGGCATATTCTCACGGATTTAATATCGTAGAAGAAGGAATGCAGATTCGTAAAGATATTACAGTAATTATGTGTGCTCCTAAATGTCCGGGTTCTGAAGTACGTGAAGAATATAAAAGAGGATTTGGGGTACCAACTCTTATTGCTGTTCACCCTGAAAATGATCCAAACGGATTAGGTTTAGATCAGGCAAAAGCATACGCAGTAGCAACTGGAGGTCATAAAGCAGGAGTTTTGAAATCATCATTCGTAGCTGAAGTAAAATCAGACTTAATGGGTGAACAAACTATCCTTTGTGGTTTATTGCAAACGGGTTCTATTTTATGTTTTGATAAAATGGTTGAAAAAGGAATCGATGCTGCATATGCTTCAAAATTAATTCAGTTTGGATGGGAAACTATCACAGAAGCTTTGAAACATGGTGGTATTACCAATATGATGGACCGTCTTTCAAATCCTGCAAAAATAGAAGCTTATGAAATTGCTGAAGAATTAAAAGATATTATGCGTCCGTTATTCCAAAAGCACCAAGATGATATCATTTCTGGAGAATTCTCAAGAACGATGATGGCTGACTGGGCAAATGATGATAAAAATTTATTGACTTGGAGAGCGGCTACAGGAGAAACTAACTTTGAGAAAACAGCTCCAACAACTGCAGAAATTTCAGAACAGGAATATTTTGATAATGGCGTTTTAATGGTTGCGATGGTAAAAGCAGGTGTTGAATTAGCTTTTGAAACAATGACAGAGGCAGGTATCATTGAAGAATCTGCTTATTACGAATCATTACACGAATTGCCTTTGATTGCTAATACAATTGCAAGAAAAAAATTATTTGAAATGAACCGCGTTATTTCGGATACAGCTGAGTACGGATGTTATTTATTCGATCATGCTTGTAAACCGTTATTAACTGAATTCATGAAAAAAGTGGAAACAAACATAATCGGAAAACCATTTTCAACTTCAAATGGAGTAGATAATGCAGTTTTAATTGCTGTAAACAAAGAGATTCGTCAGCATCCTATCGAAGAAGTAGGTGCCTGGTTAAGAGAGTCTATGACAGCAATGAAAAAAATTGGATAATAAAAATTAAGATTTACGCACTTATGTGTGTTGGGATTTTGCACTGTATCTTTGTTTTATGTAATATTTTGAATTAGTAAGCACTTATTAAGATAATAACAGATATGGCGCATGTTACATTCACTTAACTTCAATTTATGATTGGGTTAAGTGAAGTAATCCCTAAGGTTGTTGAGTATGTTTTAGATTATAATATACTTGTAGAAATTTCTGTTATAATTAATAATGTTGCTGCTATTTTCAAAATAAAGAATATTGGGCAAGATTAAAAAAATTAATTGTTATTGAAATTGTTAAAATTAAAGGCATGGTATTTATATATCATGCCTTTTTTTATTCTACGTACTTTGGATTAAAACTTTAAATTTTATAGTAAATTCATAAAAACTATAAGTTTTTTTAAAGATTTGTTTTTTTTTGATAAAATTTATGAATTAAATAATTTTAAGAATACGTTGTTATTTAATACATTTATAAAAAAATTACAACAACTATGAGTTATTATAAAATTGAAAATTTAGAACAATATTTTAAACATTACAATAAGTCAATAAGAGAGCCAAGAAAGTTTTGGGGTAAAATAGCTGAGGAAAATTTTACTTGGTACCAGCAATGGGAAAAAGTTGTTGATTTTAATATGGCTGATGCCGAAGTAAAATGGTTTACTGAAGCCAAAGTTAATATTACAAAGAACTGTATCGACAGACATTTAAGTAAAAGAGGAGAAAAAACGGCAATTATTTTCGAACCGAACGATCCTTCTGAAGATGCGATACATATTACGTATAATGAATTATATGAAAGAGTTTCCAGAATGTCAAACGTCTTGCGAGAGCAGGGAGTTGTAAAGGGGGACAGAGTGTGTATTTATTTACCAATGATTCCGGAACTTGCTGTAGCAGTCTTAGCTTGTGCCAGAATAGGTGCTATACATTCGGTTATTTTTGCCGGATTTTCAGCTTCAGCAGTTTCTGCAAGAATTAATGACTGTGAATGTAAAATGGTTATAACTTCTGATGGAGGCTACAGAGGAAATAAAACAATTGACCTTAAAGGAATTGTTGACGAAGCTTTAGAAAGCTGTCCATCAGTTTCAAAAGTTTTGGTTGTAAAAAGAACCGAAACTGAAATAAAAATGCAAGAAGGCCGTGATTTTTGGTTACAGCCTTTAATGGATGCTGCTCTTGATTATAGTGTAGCAGAAATTATGGATGCTGAAGACCCTTTGTTTATTTTATATACTTCAGGATCAACAGGGAAGCCAAAAGGTATGGTGCATACTACAGCAGGATACATGGTATATACTGCCTATACATTTAAAAATGTTTTCAGTCATGAGGAGAATGACATTTTCTGGTGTACTGCAGATATTGGCTGGATTACCGGACATTCCTATATTTTATACGGTCCATTATTAAATGGAGGAACAACAGTAATCTTTGAAGGAGTTCCATCTTACCCAGATTTTAGCCGTTTTTGGGATATCATAGAAAAACATAAAATCACACAATTTTATACTGCACCAACTGCAATTCGTACTTTGGCAAAAGAAAGTTTAGATTATATTCAAAAATACCCTTTAAAGTCACTGAAAGTTATTGGTTCTGTTGGAGAGCCAATTAATGAAGAGGCCTGGCACTGGTTTAATGACCACGTTGGGGATAAAAGATGCCCGGTTGTGGATACATGGTGGCAAACTGAAACGGGTGGAATAATGATTTCACCAATTGCTTTTGTTACACCAACAAAACCTACTTATGCTACTTTGCCATTACCAGGGATTCAGCCAGTTTTAATGGATGAAAAGCGTAATGAAATTGAAGGCAATCAGGTAGTAGGGAGTTTATGTATTAAATTTCCATGGCCTGGAATAGCCAGAACAATATGGAATGATCACGAACGATATAAAAAAACATATTTCTCAGCTTTTCCTGGTAAATACTTCACAGGAGACGGTGCATTAAGGGATGAAGTAGGATATTACAGAATAACAGGAAGGGTAGATGATGTTGTAATTGTGTCCGGACATAATTTAGGTACAGCGCCTATAGAAGATGCTATTAATGAACATCAGGCTGTTGCAGAATCAGCAATTGTTGGTTTTCCTCATGATATTAAAGGAAATGCATTATACGGATATGTAATATTAAAAGAGACGGGTGAAATTCGTAACAAAGAAAACTTAGCGAAGGAAATCAATCAATATATCGCTGACCACATTGGTCCAATTGCTAAATTAGATAAAATTCAGTTTGTATCAGGATTGCCAAAAACACGATCAGGTAAAATCATGCGTAGAATTTTACGTAAAATAGCTGAGGGTGATTTTTCTAATTTTGGAGATACTTCAACTTTATTAAATCCTGAAGTTGTCGAAGATATTATGAATGAGAGAATTTCTTGATTTTTATCTACGTAAATAAACTTAAAAGCGTCTTAAAGTGAAATCTTAAGACGCTTTTTTTTTACAAATAAAAATTAATTTTTTTATTTTTCTGGTTTTAAACTCAATCCCATAGGAACCATCAAAATACCTTTTTCATAAATATTCAAATAAAGTGTAATTGGTTTTTTCTGTCCTTCCCATTTTAATTCGTAGACATTTAAAAACCCGGCTCCCATATCACTTCGCTTGGTTGGAAACGGACAACAGGTTTCTAATCTTGTATATGTGATTTTTTCACCATTTGGACCTGCTAAAGCATTTAAAAAACGAATCTCATTCAGAGTTTCATCTCTGGTATTTCTGTAGAAAATATTAATAGGATAGTCAGGATTATAGCCATACTTTTTGTCTTTACTGAACAGGGTAATTGCAAACGTATTGTTTTTAGTCAAAGTTAAATCGGGAGCATTATCATCTACATTTTTTAATGTCGACTTTGTACTTACGCATGAAGTTGCTGCAATTAATAAAACAATAAAAAAGAATATATTTTTCATGAAGTTAGTGTTATTTATAATGCAAATGTAAAAGATTTTTTACTGATTTAAGATGTCTATTAAACGAGGATAGTTAGAAATAAAAAACATTCTGACTCATCCAAATTTGAATAAGAAAGAATGTTTTTATATTATTGAATTTAGACAATTTCGGCACTAAGTCCAGCTTCCAAAAGTTGTGTACACTGTGGCTTTAATTTATCAATTGGGCCGGTTTTTACGGTGCATTTTCCGTTATAATGTACAATTAAGGAACATTGTTCTGCTTGTTCTGCTGTATGGCTGCAAACCCGCATTAAAGTATCAATCACATGATCAAAAGTGTTTACATCATCATTATACACAATAATTTCATTATTGAAACCTACTGCTTCTTTTTCGCGAACCCTTTCTTTTACTTTTTCTTTAGTACTCATTTTTTTAGGTTTTTGTACTGTTGTAATTATTAATATCTAATTTACGTATTTTAATGAAACCCAGTTGTTTCTCTGAAACTTTTTAACAAACGTTAATTTATTTTCTGTGCAGGAAGCATCAATGAAGGGAATGTCTTCCTCATAAAAACCACTCAATAGTAATGTTCCTTTTGGGTTTAAGCAATCAACATAACTCTGCATGTCGTTTAATAAAATATTGCGGTTGATGTTTGCAATAATCAAATCGTACTTTTTATCAGTCAATAAAGACGCATCACCTTCATAAACAGTAATATGTTTACAATTATTGCGTTCTGCATTTTCGATAGAATTCAAATAACACCAGTTGTCAATGTCAATTGCATCAATAGGCTGGGCGCCTTTCATTTCAGCCAAAATAGCTAGAATTGCAGTTCCGCAACCCATATCCAAGGTTTTTAAACCTTCCACATCCATTTCCAGTAAATGCTGAATCATCATATGCGTTGTTTCATGATGACCAGTTCCAAAACTCATTTTGGGTTCGATTAAGATATCAAATTCAGCATCAGTTTTTGGATGAAAAGGGGCACGAACATGACATTTTCCATCAACATCAATAGCTTCAAAATTCTTTTCCCATTCTTCATTCCAGTTTACCTGATCGATTTCTTCAATTTTATATTCAATTTTAAACTCTTCTGATTGCAAAATATAAATGTCATCCAAGATATTCTCATCCCATAAATCTTTCTTCACAAAAGCCGAAATTCCATTTTCAGTTTCAGTAAAACTCTCGAAAGCTTTCTCGCCTAATTCGGCAATTAATATTTCTGATCCCGGTTCTTTGGGTTCAATGGTAAAATGATATCCTAAATATATATTTGACATAAATAATTTTTTTGCAAAGGTAAGAATCGAAAGTTGATGATGTTCAAAAATAACTGAGAACCTTGATAATTTTAAGTATAAATTATAATTTGAGTTATAGAAGTTGTGTGTTTAACTAATATAATTCCAAATATTCTTTTTCTTCGTCAATTCAATGAAAACAGCTTTTAGTATATTATGTTCAGGCTTTTGAAGTGGAGCATCTTCTTTTAAAATTTTTAAGGCATAGTTTCTGGCTAAAGCTAAAATATCACGATCACGAACAATATCTGCAATTTGAAGGTTTAATACACCGCTTTGTTGAGTTCCCATCAAATCCCCCGGACCACGAAGTTTAAGGTCAACTTCTGCAATGTCAAATCCATCATTGGTTTGAACCATAGTTTCCATTCGGGTTTTGCTATCTGAACTTAATTTATGGCTTGTCATCAAAATACAATAACTCTGTTCTGCTCCACGGCCTACGCGGCCTCGCAATTGGTGTAGCTGAGATAAGCCAAAACGTTCGGCACTTTCAATAATCATTACACTGGCATTTGGAACATTGACACCAACTTCAATTACAGTTGTCGCCACCATGATATTGGTCTTGCCTTCTGAAAAGCGTTTCATTTCAGCATCTTTATCGGCTGGTTTCATTTTTCCGTGTAAAATCGAAATGGAATATTGAGGCAGCGGAAAATCACGGGAAATACTTTCGTAGCCATCCATTAAATCTTTAAAATCCATTTTCTCAGATTCCTGGATCAACGGATAAACGATATATATCTGTCTTCCTTTTGCAATTTCATCACGAAGAAATTTCCAGACTTTTAATCGGTTACTGTCAAATCGATGAACGGTCTGAATCGGTTTTCTGCCCGGAGGCAATTCGTCAATTACTGAAATATCGAGATCGCCATATAAACTCATTGCCAAAGTTCTTGGGATAGGAGTAGCGGTCATAACCAAAACGTGTGGTGGGATTTCGTTTTTCTTCCACAGTTTTGATCGCTGCTCAACACCAAAACGATGTTGCTCATCAATAACGGCCAAACCTAAATTTTGGAATTTTACTTTGTCTTCCAACAGCGCATGTGTGCCAATTAAAATATGCAAAGAACCATTTTCAAGCTCTTCGTGAATAATTTTTCTGGCTGCAGTTTTGGTTGAGCCGGTTAATATTTTAATATTGATATTTAGTGTTTTAGCCAATTCAGATAAACCAATAAAATGCTGATTGGCAAGAATTTCTGTAGGAGCCATTAAACAAGCCTGAAATCCATTATCAATTGCCAAAAGCATACTCATAAAAGCCACAATTGTTTTTCCGGAACCCACATCACCTTGTAGTAATCGGTTCATTTGGGCATTACTTCCCATATCTGAACGGATTTCTTTTATCACTCTTTTTTGAGCATTCGTCAGCTCAAAAGGCAAATGTTTTTGATAAAATTCATTAAAAAGTTCCCCTACTTTTGTAAAAGCATGTCCTTTTATTTTATGTTTCCGAATCAGGTTTTTGGTAATTAATTGCAGTTGAATAAAAAATAATTCCTCAAATTTTAATCGGAATTGGGCTTTTGCCAAAGCATCTGCACTCTTCGGAAAATGGATGTTGAATAAAGCTGCTTTTTTTGAAATTAGTTTCAATTCTTCAATTAAGTAAGAAGGAAAAGTTTCAGTAAACAAAGCTTGTGTTTCGATGAAAAGCTGTTCCATCAATTTATTTATTGTCCGATTTGAAATACCGCGATTCGTTAGCGTTTCTGTTGATGGATAAACCGGCTGCATTGCCGATCTAAGACTTTTTTCATGCTCACTTAAAAGTTCAATCTCCGGATGCGCCATACTAAACAGGCTTCCGTATAAAGAACATTTTCCAAAAATGACACATACTTCATTGAGTTTTAAACTCTCCCGAACCCATTTGTGTCCCTGAAACCAATTTAGTTCTATTTGCCCTGTATCATCTACAAAAGTAGCAACCAGACGTTTTTTGTTTTTAGCAAACTCAACTGTTTTTATATTGATGATTTTGCCAATAATCTGAACTTCTGAACCTGTATTTTGAAGCTCATTTATTTTATAATAACGGGTTCTGTCAATATATCTGTTAGGAAAAAAATTAACCAAATCTCCATATTTATGAATACCCAATTCCTTACGAAGCAATTGTCCACGACTTGGACCAACGCCTTTTAAGTATTCGATTGGAGTATCAAGGAGATTGTTGGACATTTTTTTTAGACTTCTTAGATTCTGAATTTAGACTGACTTAAATTTTAAAATAAAGAAAGCAAAGTTTAGATTTTAGTCTATATTCTTTATTCTGTGCTCTTTTTTCTTTCTTAAGCGAAGATAGATTTTAATTAGGAATTTTAAAAATTAGATAAATTTAAAATTTAGAAGCAATATCTTTGAATAATAAAATATATTAAAATGACAACACACTTAGCACTTCTACGAGGAATCAATGTTTCAGGACATAATATGATGAAAATGGAGGCTTTGAAAGCAATGTTGGAGAATATTGGTTTTCAAAATGTACGAACTTATCTGCAATCCGGTAATGTTTTTGTTGATACTGAAGAAGAAAGTGCTTCGAAAGTAGGGTTCATGATCAAACAGGAAATTTTTAAAGTCTTCGGACATGAAGTTCCTACGATTGTTATTACGAAAGAAGACTTAGAATTATGTTTTAAAAATAATCCTTATTTGAAAGAAAAAGAGGTTGATACTAAAAAGCTATACGTTGCATTTGTATCAATTACTTTAAAAAGTGAAAATATAAATGATCTAAAAATTAGTCAGTTTAAACCTGATGAAGCAAGTATTGACGGCAATAGGATTTTTATTAAATATGCTGTTGGAGCAGGAAAAACAAGATTTGATCAAAAATATATTGAGAAAAAACTAAATGTAACCGCTACAATCAGAAACTGGAATACAGTGACTAATTTATTAGGAATGTTTAATGGGTAAATAAAAAGCAGAATCCAAATTAAATTGAATTCTGCTTTTTTATTATGTTTGAATTGTTTTTTTAGATTCTGAAAATCCCTCCAAAAGCAATGATTCGCTGAAAGAAGAAAAAATCCTGAAAAGCACTATCATCATTACTTGCGGTAGTTTTGATATCCTGCATGTTGATATAACCGCCTTTTAACTCTCCCTGAACATAAAAGTGCTTGAAGAAAGTAACATTAATACCAGCTTTTGCTGAGACTCCGTAACCGGAAATATGAAAATCATCGTGGCGATCTTTCCCTAAAAGCTTAGTATTGGTTTTAGGATATAAAATTCCGCCACCTAAACCTTCAGTTAAATTAATCTGAACCTTATCAATATTTGGCAAACGAAACCATTTTGAAACATCATCAAATCTTGAAACTTCTGTGTTTAAATAATTCAAACCATCTGTATGCTCGTAAGTTAAGAACGTTTCATCTGCAAAATCTACGGGAGTGTTATTATAGACATTATTATGTACTGAACCAGCTTGATCTCCCGGTAAGTTAATATAACCTGTAACATTAGCTATTTGATTTTGAGTCATTACGTATTTCATGTGGTCGACTCCAATTGTAACATTGTAATGATTACTGAAAAAATAACCGAATCGAAGGTTAGTTTGCGGTATGGTCATTCGGGCAGGATTCACATAATCAATATTCCAGCCTTTTGGTTTATCATGCGCAGACATATTATGAACAGTGAATTCATAATCTTTCCCTCTAAAGGTTACGTCAGATTTTGAGTAACTCTCTCTATTACCTCCCCATGAAACAAAGAACTTTCCTTTATTGTCTGCTGTATATTTATTTTGTATTGCAATCTCTTCCTGAGCAAACATGTTTACAGCAAAACACATTAAGAATAAAGG
>CBFGNY010000071.1:0-20448 GCA_965650235.1 uncultured Flavobacterium sp.
TTGGAATGCAAAAATCGTTATTTTAATATTTCCCCACAACAATATGTATTGATCCGATAAAATCTTTTTTGTTTACCAAAGCCTTCCCACTGCCTAAAAGTGTAAAATAAAGAATTAACGTGCTTTTGTTAAAAAAGTATCAGTCAAATAAATAAATATCTTTTATATTCGTAAAAAAATATTTTAATTATTTATTTATTACCAATTACATTATTTGCAGTTTATGAGTAATACATCTACAAAAGGCATTTGGAAAGTGATTTCGGCCTCTTCTATGGGAACTATGATTGAATGGTATGATTTCTATATTTTTGGAAGTCTCGCTGTTGTAATTTCAACAAAGTTTTTTCCAAGCGACAATCCTACCGCAGCATTTTTATCGACATTGGCAACTTTTGCAGCCGGATTTGTAGTTCGTCCTTTTGGAGCCTTATTCTTTGGAAGACTCGGCGATATTATTGGTCGTAAATATACTTTTATGGCTACCTTATTATTAATGGGTGGTTCTACTTTCTTGATAGGATGTATTCCAAGCTATGAAACTATTGGCTTTATGGCACCTTTATTGGTTTTAATTTTACGATTATTACAAGGATTAGCACTTGGTGGCGAATATGGCGGAGCAGCCACTTATGTTGCCGAACATGCTCCTGCCGGACAACGCGGTTATTGGACTTCCTGGATTCAGACTACAGCTACGGTTGGTTTGTTTATTTCATTGATGGTTATTCTGGCTACGAAAAATGTTCTTTCTGCAGAAGATTTCGATACTTGGGGATGGCGTGTTCCATTTTGGGTTTCAATCGTTATGGTAGGTGTTTCATATCTTATCCGAAAAAATATGGACGAATCTCCTGAATTTGCCAAAGCAAAAAAAGAAGGAACTACAAGTGCAAGTCCGTTAAAGGAAAGTTTTGGTAATCGCTACAATTTAAAATTTGTACTGCTCGCTTTATTTGGAGCGACTATGGGCCAGGGTGTTGTTTGGTACACCGGCCAATTCTACGCCATGAGTTTCATGAAAACGGTAATGAACATAGATTCTTCTCAGGTTGATAGTTTATTAGGTATTGCGCTTTTAATAGGAACTCCGTTTTTTATTGTATTTGGCTGGCTGAGCGATAAAATTGGCCGTAAATATATTATGATGGGCGGAATGTTGCTGGCTATTTTACTGTACAGGCCTATTTACAAGGCAATGTATACTACAACAGACACAAGCCTTAAAACTGAAGTCACGGAAAAAACAAAAACTACGGTTGAATTAACTGCTGCCAAAGATGCTGTTTATACAACTCATAAAGAATTCACTGACGGAACTGTTTTAGTAGAAAAAAAGACCAATTTTGCAACCAAAAAAGAGCCACACGTTGTTACCTCAATTATAATAAATTCAGAAGACAAATGGGCTTTGATTTTCCTTGTATTTGTACAGGTACTATTTGTAACAATGGTTTACGGACCAATTGCTGCCTTTTTAGTAGAAATGTTTCCAGTTAAAATCAGGTATACTTCGATGTCCTTACCCTATCATGTTGGAAACGGGATTTTTGGAGGGTTGCTTCCGGCAATATCCACGTATTTTGTAACTCATGCTAAAAGTTCAGGCAAAACAGATTTCTATCTCGATGGCCTTTGGTATCCAATTGTCATCGCTTCAGTTTGTTTTGTAATTGGAATGATTTACATTGATAATAAAAATAAAACTACACATCTTTAATCTGATAAAAATGAATCTAATTAAAAAAATATTAGGCGTATTGTGGATATTATTGGCAATTGCTGCAGCTTATTTTTGCATTTTTGAATTTGGACTGCCAAAATTTTTATCAGACCAACAGGAAGATTTAGTATTTGGAATTATTATTCTATTTATTTTGACACCATTAATCGTGTTAGGACTGGGAACATTTGGTTACTTCTCTTTGATTGGAGAATATGATAAAGAGGATTAATCAAAAAAACAATTTATGAACCTCAACTTAATTATTAATTTTTGAAGCAGAAAGATTAAGTGTTTTTTCAGCAAGCATCGTCCCGCTTTCCGTTACAATCTTTTATGCCGAACACCGGCAAAAAAGGATTTCCACTTCAATCGGGGCTAAAAGTAAACATTTTGCTTTTTTATAAACATTCAAAAAAATAATTGTTGAAGGTTAATCATTGAGCTATAAATAAAAGGGCTGTCTTTAAATTAAGACAGCCCTTTCGCATTACTAACTAACCTACCAAAATACAAATAGTGTGCTTATTCTTTAATGAACTTCACTACTTGTATTTCACCATTAGAATCCAAT
The DNA here is from genome assembly GCA_965650235.1 of uncultured Flavobacterium sp. Lineage (GTDB taxonomy): Bacteria > Bacteroidota > Bacteroidia > Flavobacteriales > Flavobacteriaceae > Flavobacterium. Next base: position 2,298 of record CBFGNY010000071.1, read on the forward strand.
GCTTTTACAATATATAAACCCGATTTCAAATCGCTTACGCCAAATTGAAAATCAGAGTTTTCCTTGGTTGTAAAACTCTTTACCAATTGACCGGTGATTGCATAAATTTCAACTTTTGCAACAGCAACATTTAAGGTAAAATAATTTGAAACAGGATTTGGATACAAACTCACTGCATTGCCTTTTTCAAAATCTTCGATGGCCAAACTCGCTTGTTTGTTTCCGTAAATTCTGAATTCTCCTGCCGGAATACTCATAACAGCATTCACGTCGCTAACATTTATGGTGGTATTGTCCATTAAATTATACCACGTTCCCGGATATGAAAAACCAGTCGCAACATTTTGTGTCGTTACATTAAAATTGGCTAAAATCAACACATCCTTAAGTTGACTTGAATCCAGGCTTGCATTTGTAATTTTAATATTGGCATACAAAGAACTTGTATTTGCCATCGTTGCAGTTCCTGAAAATACGGGCTCTTTGGTTTTCAGGGTAATCATTTTTGCCCAATCGTTATAGATTTTACTTCTGCCTGAATTTGCCAGCCAGTTTCCTGTCCATTGTGGCTGTGGTTTGGTATCTAATTTACAATCTCCTGAAATTGTCGCCGAAGCATCATTTACGGTTCCGTTATTACAAGTAAAAATAGAAGAATCCCATCCTAATTCTCCGAAATGCCAGATCATTTTTGGTCCAGGAACTAATAATGAAACTGCCCCGATAGCCGACATTCTTGACAATGCTGTATTTAAGTTTTTTACATCATGTGAAGGATTGTTTGAATTTCCGTACTGGATATTTTTATACATCAGGCGTTCTTCGTCGTGACTTTCTGCATACCCCATTAAACGATTACCTGTAAAACCGCGGCTTGAACTTGTCATTCTCGAAATATTACCGTTGTACCCCATAGACAATTCATTGTATTGATCTGACATTTTGCCCCACATCATAATCCCTTTGCTTGGAGATTCGTCAATTTTGTAATTTGCCCATTGCTGTTCTTCCAAATCTGTACCTAAATGTTCGAAAATAGTGTAATGTGTTGCGTCTAATGCCCAGGAATAGTCAGCATATGCTTTTAAAACATCCACTCTGTCCTGTTGATACGCATTAGTACAATTTTCATCTGAAGCCGTACAATTTTGAGTAAATCCTTTGGTTAAATCCCAACGCAGACCATCAATTTTATATTCTTCAATCCAATGTTTAACTATGCGCTTCACATAATTCTGAGTTCTGATCGATTGATGATTAAAATCTTCTCCTACATTATAACTATGCCTTGCAACGGTATTGAAATAAGGGTTTTCTGCAGTTGGCGATCCAAAACCGTCTCCGTCAGGATCGTTCATCCACATTCTCACCATCGGATTTCTTCCGAAAGCATGATTTAAAGCCACATCCAAAATAACGGCGATTCCGTTTTGATGGCATAAGTCAATCAATTCCTTTAGTTTATCAGAAGTTCCGTAAAATTTATCCAAAGCCATGTGGAAAGAAGTGTTATAGCCCCAGCTTTCATTGCCTTCGAACTCCATTACAGGCATTAATTCGATAGCATTTATCTTCAAATTTTTAAAATAATCGATTCTGTCAATTAAACTCTGGTAGTTTCTGTTGGCATCAAAATCACGAACCAAAACTTCATAAACTACTAATTTATCTTTTTCAGGTTTTGTAAAGTTGTTTACCTGCCAGTTATACGGAGCTTGCCCTGTTTTTAAAACGGTTACTTCAAATTGCTGCCCTGAAGGATAAACCGGCATGTTAGGATAATTTACAGCAGGAATCGTAGCATCATCATAAGGCGACAAAACCAAGGTGGAATAAGGATCGGCTGTTTTAATCAATGAAGGCGAATTTGCCAATGGTGTTGCGTCTCCAACCCAATATTGATACGTATTATGAGCGCCTGAAACCAAGCCTGATAATTCTAACCAAAACTTCCCTGAAGCTGGGTCTTTTTTCATAGCATACGCCGATGTAGGCTGCCAATTATTAAAACTTCCGGCAACGTAAACAAAATCTTTTAGTGGCGCGTCTAAAACCAGAATAGCTTTAGTAAAATCGGCTGAATTGTAATTAATCCCATCAACTAAACCTGCAGGCAAAGCTTCAGAAACCGTATTAGGGTTTATAATAACCGAAAACTTTTTAGAAATTGTTGTTGCTCCCTGTGTTACTAATAATTCATAACTCTGATTCGCTGTAATATTGGTGTGGTTAAATAAGTAACTAGCTGTGCTGACATTTGTATTAATAATGTTTCCATTTGATTTTAATACATAACTCGCAGTACCATTAGTATTTGTAGCCGCAATATTAAAATTAGATCCTGATGCTAAAATAGCTGAACTGTTTTCTACAGGAGAAGTAAGTGTAACCTGAAAAGTTCCCACTTCGACCAAAATATCCTGTGATTTTTTGTCTCCGGTTCCGTCTTTGGCTTTGACCAAAAAGCCAATTCTTCCAATTCCGGTTGCATTATAATAGGTAGCCGGAGTTATGGTTTTGGTATACGTATCGGTTCCTGCATTGTAAGTGAAAATACTTCCCGCGCTGGATGCTGTCCAGGCTCCATTATCAGGAGTTCCTTTTGCAGTAGTGTCATTAATATCAAAACCCCAGGTCCATAAATACAATTCGTGAGTTGCATCAATTCCCCAGGAAGTTTCATTGATACTGCTTCCGTTTATGGTAATGGTGATGGCATTTGTTTCTTCAAAAGTTGTTGGAGTTACGGAGTAGGTAACCGTTTGTATCTGAGCAAAAACAGTTATTGACACGAAAAGCAATAGTGATAGTATAATTTTTTTCATAATGTGGTTTGGTTGAGTTAGCAGTATAAAAAAGGGCTATCATAGAGACAGCCCTTTTGAGTATTTTAAGAAAAATTATTCTTGATTTGGAATCATTAAATAACTTCCGTCTAAATCATTAAAGTAAATTACATACTTAGATTTTGCTACTGGTATATTATCTCCGGTGTTTATACCAACAAAAGGAGTTTTTCCTCCCCATGAAACATCCCAGGCATTATTAGCTCTAAATTTCATTTCACCATCATTTAATGAAGTTACTCCAAGAGACCAAATATGCGGATCAAAAGAAGATTTTACCATTGGAGTAGAAACATTCCAGCCTGATTCTACACTGCTTCCAACAATACCAATTGTTGGATATGTTACAGCTGCAGATGCATCGTATGGAGTTAGCTTATACGATAATTTTTGAACATCCATAGTAAACGTATAATATCCATCAGCAGTAATTTCAAAACTAGCAGGATCCGGATCAGAATCTTTTCCTCGGTAAGCAAGAGTTCCGCCAGAACCTCCATACATTGGCGCCCAGCTTCCTAAAGTAGAAATAGCTTTAAAATAACCTTTTTTGAAGAATCCTGTAATTCTATATTCGTTAGCGTTTGTTGCACTTCTAAATAAGATTTGGTTTCCTTTGTTATTCTCCCATCCGGAAACTGTTGCATCTCCTACTAAATACCATTCTGTAAAAGCATAATCCACTTTTCCTGTATAAGGAGTAATCTTCATTGTGATTAATGTCTCAGAAAGCTGAGGAATTCCACCAGAAACTGCTGCTTTGATTTTTAGATCATAAGATGCTTCCTGTTCTGCTATTCCGCCAAGATCAATTGCCGCCTGATTTAATGTTCTGACCAAGATGGATGCATTTGTAACATTTTTAGTCATGGCAAGCGTTTTTGCAGCTGTAAAATCGCCCCCTTTTTTATCAATCAGCAAAGTGTATTCAACAACAACATCGCTGGAATATTTTGCAGCAGACCATTCAAATTTGGCTGCTTCTTCTGCAGCTTCATTTACATCCAGAACTAAGGTTTGTCCTGTTGCCGGAGCACTTATCTCTGCTGTAGAAACCGGGTCAAGAATTGTTCTCGTCTCTACATCATCACCATCACAAGAGACTGATAACACACCAATAAATGCGATTAGAATTTTATATATATTTTTCATTTTACCGTTTTATAGATTAAAATATCCTGTATTTTGCTGTAAAGTTGGATTTGCCTGAATGTTTCTTGCAGGAATTGGCATTAAATCTCTGTATGATTCTGTAGCAGTACCATTTACAGATCCGCCTTTCCATTGCCAGATTTTAGATCCGCCAGTAAATTTTCCAAAACGAACTAAATCGGTTCTTCTTTTACACTCCCAGTATAATTCTCTTCCTCTTTCTGCTAAAATAAAATCAAGAGTTAAATCTCCGGCAGATACCGGTGCAGCCTGAGCTCTCGCTCTAATTTGGTTGATGTAACCTAATGCTGTACCAATATTACCTGTACTGGCACCTCTCACAGTTGCTTCGGCGTACATTAAATAAGCATCTGTTAATCTGAACATTGGAAAATCAATATCCGGAATGTCATTTCTTTGTGCTGCAGTTCCGTCTGAGTTTACGTTTCTGAATTTTGTAATGGCATAACCGTTTGTAAATGTTCCAACATTATCAATATCCAGAGTCTGGCCAGGTGTATAGGATGAAATTCTCTTATCGGACCAAACTTGCTGCTTTCCTAAAGAAACCGGAGGATTATTACTAAAATTCACCGGAGCAGCCACTGCAACACCATTTAAAGTTATTTCTCCTGTTATCAGATTAAACAAGTATGTATTGTTTGCGTTATATCCGGCATCTTTTTCATTTTTGTCACTTGAGTCAAAAGCTAAACCATCTTTGTTAACCAAAATTCCAGTACTATTAACTAAATTCTTGCTTTTAGTCTGATAATATTCAAATGAACTTACAGGCGCTCCAAAACTCGCTACAAATTCTCTACGGGTTCTGATTCCCTGCCAGCCACCATCCATACCTCTGTATGCCGCATCAATACTGCCTCCAATAGAAGCGTGCATGATAAAACTCATTCCACCACCAGTGGCTCTAATTGCATTTCCGTCTCCAACAATTGGGAAAATAAATTCAGACTGAGCGCCGTTTCTGTTGTTATCTGCTGCAAATAAATAATTGTAAGGAACATCTGCAAAAGCATATCCTGAATTAATAACCTCACTACACAATGTAGCCGCTTCATTATTTCTTTCTACTCCGGTATATACTTTAGAATTTAAATAAATTTGTGCCAATAAAAATTTAGCCGCCGTTTTATCTACCCTGCCATATTCATTTTGTTTTGAAGCAGCGAGGCTGTTGTCAATATCTTTCAATTCTGATTCGACAAAAGCAAAAACTTCTGCTCTTGATTTTTGTTCCGGATAATAAAACCCAACAGGATCATTTTCTGTAGTGATTGGCACATTTCCAAACAAATCCATTAAGTTATAGTATGAAAAAGCTCTTAAAAAACGAGCTTCAGCTCTAAAAACAGCGATTTCAGCTTTCAAATTTGCATCAACACCTCTGGCAGTTAATTTTTCATCAGTAGTTTGTCTTAAAAATTCATTGGCAACACTAATGTGATAAAATGCTCTTGAAAATGTCCCTTCTAAAAATTCATTGGCAGGAGACCACATTTGCGTATTGAGTGACGGTAAAGCACCATCAGCCCAGGCAATAATTGCCTCATCAGTTGAGAATTCCTGTGTAACAAAAAGCAATCTTAAGTAACTGCTAAAATCACCGCCAAGCCCTGCAATATCAGGAGTATTATCTCCATCATTACCTCCTACATACAAACCTGCATATAATTTAGCTAATACTTGTTTGTACGATGCCGGATCTTCAAAGAAAGATTCAGATAAAAACTCATCATCGTCTTTCGGTGTTACATTTAAATCGTCGGTACATGAAGTAAGTGTCATACTTAATCCCAAAACGAATAGGAAAAAATAAGATATATATTTAAATGATATTTTCATTTTGTTTATTTTTAAAATTTTTGATTTCAGTCTGTTATTAGAAATTAGCATTGACTCCAAACAAGAAAGTTCTTGCTCTCGGGTAAACATTATTGTCAATTCCGTTGAATTTCTCCGGATCCAAACCATCATATTTCGTAAGTATCAAAACATTCTGAACACCGGCGGTAAATCTTAATGAAGCCGCTTTTATTAAGTTTTTATCAAAAGTGTATCCAACTGTTACGTTATCCAATTTTATGAAAGAAGCATCTTTTACGAAATAGTCAGATAAGTAACGTTGCGTTCCGTTATCTTCAAAAGTGAAACCAGTATTAAAATAGTCTGAACTCACGTTAGATAAATCAGACTGTCTTCTTAAACCTGCATCAGAATATCCTAAATTAGAACTTACGTTATCAAAAATCTTATTTCCAACACTTGCTCTCCAGTTCATTGTAAAATCAAAATTTTTGTAGTTTAAAGTAGAGAACAAACCGAAAGTATAATCCGGAGCAGTTTTACCTGCTCTGTAACGGTCACCCGCATCAATTATTCCATCTGCATTTCTATCTACATAAGCCCCTGCAATTGGTCTTTTGTCTGCGTCATATAATTGTTCATATACAAAAAATGAATTTGGCGCATATCCTACCGAGTTAATAAGGATTTTATTTCCATTTCCACCCGCGATATTATCTCCTGCTAAGTAACCCTGAAAACCAGGAACTGTGATTCCTAAATCAGAAATTTCCTGATCGATGTAAGTAGTATTAAAAGCTACATTCCAAGTTAAATTGTCATTTTTAACAATATCAGACGCAACACTAAATTCAATACCTTTTGTTCTTACACTTCCAATGTTAAAATAACCCTGATTTCTAATATTTGCCCCATCAGGAACTGCAATATCAGCTAATAAATCAGTTGATTTTTTATCAAAATAGTTAATAGATCCTGTAATTCTGTTGTTTAAAAACCCATAATCAACCCCGACATTCATCTCAGCCAATTCTTCCCATTTAATATTTTCGTTATATCCTTCTGGTCTTGCTGTAGTATAAATAGTATTTCCAAAAACATACTGGGAATTAATCGTACCTAATGTAACGCGACGCAAATAATCATATTGAGGCAAAATATCTTGTTGACCAGTTGTTCCGTAACCCACTCTTAGCTTTAATTCTGAAAGGGTATTGTTATCTTTTAAGAATTCTTCTTCAGAAACATTCCATGCAAAAGCACCTCCGGCAAAATTACCCCATCTGTTGTCTTCAGAAAAACGGGAAGTACCATCTCTTCTGTAATTTAAAGTAAGTAAATATCTACTATCATACCCTAAATTCAAACGTCCGAAATAGGATTGTAAGTTAACATCCGGTTCAGTAGTAACATCCTCATTTGGATTTGGCTGCCTGGTCTCTCCCGATTGGTATTTTTCTCTTTGAAACAATTGGTAGTTGTAACCAGCTGTAGCATCAATTTTTATTTTACCAATGTCTTTTGTATAATTAAAATATGCATTTAAGTTTTTATTTTGAAGCGCATCTGTATAGCTTGAGTAGTTTCCTAGATTTACATATTCAGGATCCGTAAAAGCTTTTGGCTGAAAACCTAAAGCACTTTGCGTACTAACTTCAGTATAACCACTGCTATCAAACCTGTCAATACCTGCTTCTACAACAGCTCTTAGATCTTCAAAGAAATGGAGTTTATAATCTAATCTTACATTTCCCCACTTTCTTGTCGAAGTAGCTCTTCTTTCATCCTGATTTAATCTTGCTACAGGGTTTCTGGCAGGTAATAACGGTAAATTTCCATTAGGGTCAAGCCATTCAAAGTATCCTCCATAACGAGAATTAGTATCATAAACAGATTGTGTAGGGTCAAAACCAATAGCACTGCTGATTACCGGACCTTCATCCTGAAATTGATTTTTACCGAACGACAAGTTTCCGCTAATGTCAATTTTTAAATGATTGTCAAACAAAACTGGATTTAATGATATCGATGTCGTAGTTCTTTCAAAAGAAGTGTTTCTTAGGATACCCGGATTATTAATATTTCCAACAGATAATCTTACAGGAAGTTTATTAAATAATGAACCGCTAGCAGAGATATTATTGTTTGTCGTTAAAGCAGTATGAAAAATTTCATCCTGCCAGTTTGTGTTGGCAGTTCCTAATAAAGCTTTTTGATCAGGAGTACCTTTTGTATTTACCAATTCACGAAATTCATCTGCACTCATAACATCAACAGTATTGGCGACAGTATTGATACCCACCTGAGAGCTAAAGTTTACTTTTACGCCACCTTTTGCCCCTTTTTTAGTGGTAATAACAATAACACCATTTGCAGCACGAGAACCATAAATTGCAGCAGCAGATGCATCTTTAAGAACCGTAAAAGATTCAATATCATTAGGATCAATTGTTGACAATATACTTGTCGACCCTTCTGGTTTAGTATTGCTTAACGGAAGTCCGTCTAATACAATTAATGGCTCATTTGAAGCATTTAAGGAAGATCCCCCACGAATTCTGATATCCGCTTTAGCACCCGGAGCTCCTCCTCCGGTTACATTTACACCCGAAATACGGCCGCTAATTAATGTTTCAGGTGTTACGTTAATCCCTTTATTGAATTCTTTTGAAGAAATTTGAGATACAGAACCCGTAGCATCTTTTTTCTTAACGGTACCGTAACCTACCTGAACCACAACTTCTTTAAGAACATTAGTGTCTTCTTCCAGCGAAATGTTTAGTGTTTTTTGTCCGTTATAATCAACGGTTGCGGTTTTGTATCCAATAAAAGAAACCGTAATTTTGTTTCCGTTTTTTACATTAGACAGTTCAAAATTACCGTCAAAACCGGTAGATGTCCCTGCCGGAGTACCTTGTATATTTATATTTACTCCCGGGATTGGTTGTCCTGTCGCTTTATCGACGACTGTACCTTTTAATATGCTTTGAGCCAGCATAGTAAATGGCAACAGCAGGAATAAAAATAACAACTTTTTCGAAATTGTTTTCATACTTTTTGTTTAAATTAGTTTGAGTTAGTGATTTGTTAGTTAAGCTTTTAATTTTACTTCGAATTTCAAAATTAGAAATTAATTAACATGCTCAACGTCAGCCAATTTTAATTAGGCTACGAAAACGTGGTAGTGTTGAAAACTTTATGTATTATGTCGGTTTTTTAAGGATAAAATTACCAATTTATAAAATTAAGCATACCTTTATTATCAATAACATTTTTTCCAAATTAGCATTATGAAGCGAAAAGTAACCTTAAAACAGATTGCAAAAGAACTGGACGTATCCATTTCAACTGTTTCAAAATCACTGCGAAACAGCTCTGAAATTGGTGAAGAAACCAGATTAAAAGTGCAGGCTTTTGCCAAGTTTTACAACTACAAACCCAACAACATCGCCCTTAGTCTAAAAAATCGGAAAACCAAAAGTATTGGCATTATCATTCCGGAAATTGTACATTATTTTTTCTCTACCGTAATTGACGGAATTGAACAGGTTGCCAACGAGAATGGGTATAGTGTTGTAATCTGTTTATCTGATGATTCTTTTGATAAAGAAGTATTAAATATGGAAATGCTGGCTAACGGAAGCATTGACGGCTTTATAATGTCTCTTTCTAAAGAAACACAGTTCAAAGGAGATTTTCACCACATCACGGAAGTCATCAATCAGGGAATGCCGGTTGTCATGTTTGACCGCGTTACCAACGATATTTTGTGTGATAAAGTAATTATTGATGATAAAGCAGCGGCCTATGAAGCTGTTCAGAGCCTGATTGATAAAGGAAGAAAAAAAATCGCACTTGTAACAACGGTTGATTATGTAAGTGTTGGAAAATTGAGAACTGATGGTTATGAAAAGGCACTTTTAGATAACGGACTTCCTTTCAATGAAGACCTAATCATTAAAATTGAAGACGTAGATACCTGCGAAATCACTATCAGCCAGCTTTTACACGACAGGGCTTTTGATGCAGTTTTTGCCGTAAATGAACTTTTTGCGGTAACTATTATTAAAACAGCCGGCAAAATGGGTCTTAAAGTTCCTGAAGATTTGGCCGTAATTGCTTTTACTGACGGAATTATCTCTAAATACTCAACGCCAACGATAACAACAGTGAGCCAAAGCGGAAAAAAAATGGGTAATAAAGCCGCTAAAATGCTTATTGAAAGGCTTGAAGCAGAACATCATGAGGAAGAAGAAGAAAATGAAAATTATACCACTGAAGTAATCGAAACACATTTAATAAAAAGAGAATCTACTGACTAATTTTCTCAAAATCAACCTATTCTAAAGCCATAAAAAACATTTATGGCTTTTTTGTTAGCATATATCTAAAAATAATTTATACTTTTACGCCCATCAAGGCTTTTACTTTTACTTCGAAAAAATAGTAGGTTTTGATAAGCAAAGCGCTTATCGTATAATTTTTACAAATTACGATAAATGGAAAAGCGTAAATTAAGTTTCTGGGAAATTTGGAACATGAGTTTCGGTTTCTTGGGAATACAAATGGGGTTTGCACTTCAGAATGCAAATGCCAGCAGAATTCTTCAAATTTTTGGTGCTGACGTACATGAATTATCATGGTTCTGGATTATTGCTCCCCTTATGGGATTAATAGTGCAGCCAATTGTTGGTCACTACAGCGATAACACCTGGGGGAAATTTGGCAGACGAAAACCTTTTTTTCTTGTAGGCGCCATACTCGCTTCAGTTGGTTTAGTTTTAATGCCTCAGGCTAATATTTTCATTTCTGTTTTACCCGCTTTATGGGTTGGAGCCGGAATGTTAATGATCATGGATGCTTCTTTCAACATTGCCATGGAGCCTTTTCGCGCTTTGGTTGGAGATAATTTAAGAACAGATCAGCGCACTGCAGGTTTTAGCATTCAAACTTCATTAATTGGTTTTGGAGCCGTAATTGGTTCTGCCCTGCCTTATGTTTTAACAAACTACTTTGATGTTTCAAATAGTACAATTCCGGGAAGTGTGCCACTGAATTTAACGCTCTCTTTTATCATTGGAGCAGCCATTTTAATTGGCTCTATTCTGGTAACGCTTTTACTACAAAAGAATATACTCCTGAAGAATTAGCCAATTTCGAAGATCCTCAAAGCGAAGTAGATATTCCTTCTGAAGAAAAATCAAAACTGACAGACATTTTTACCGACTTTGCAAAAATGCCAACCACAATGCGCCAGTTAAGCTGGGTACAGTTTTTTTCCTGGTTTGGATTATTCGGGATGTGGGTTTTTACAACTCCAGCAATAGCGCACCATATTTACGAATTGCCTTTAAGCGACACTTCAAGCCAGCAGTACCAGGATGCCGGAGACTGGGTCGGCATTTTATTTGGCGTTTATAATTTGGTTTCTGCCATAATTGCACTTTTCTTTTTACCCTACATCGCTAAAAAAATTGGCCGAAAATCGACACATGCCGTATCGCTTATCATTGGAGGAATCGGATTAATCTCTATTTATTTTATGCCAGATGAAAACTGGGTCGTATTACCAATGATTTTAATCGGAGTGGCCTGGGCAAGTATTCTGGCAATGCCGTATGCTATTCTTGCTGGATCGATTGCACCTAAAAAAATGGGAGTTTACATGGGAATTTTCAACTTCTTTGTTGTGATTCCGCAAATTGTAAATGCACTAATTGGCGGTCCAATTGTAAAATACCTCTACAATGGCAATGCAATTTATGCCTTAATTACAAGCGGAGTCAGTTTCTTAATCGCCGCTCTTTTAGTTTACAAAGTAAAAGATGTAGACGACACTATTCAAAAATCATAAATAAGAACCTCCTTATAATGAAAAAAGCATTCATCTTCGACCTTGACGGAGTCATTGTCGATACCGCCAAATATCACTTTTTGGCCTGGCAAAAAATCGCTCAGGCATTACATATAAACTTCACACACGAACATAACGAATTGCTTAAAGGTGTAAGTCGGGTACGTTCATTAGATATAATTCTTGAATTAGGAAATGTTCAGGCCTCTCAGGAAGACAAAGACAAATGGCTGATTCAAAAAAATGAAGATTACTTATCTTATTTAATTGACATGGACGAAACCGAGATTCTTCCGGGAGTTTTTAAAATTCTACAGCTATTAAAAGAAAAGAATCAGGGAATTGCATTGGGTTCTGCGAGTAAAAACGCCCGGCCAATTCTAGAAAAAACCGGAATCCTTTCGTATTTCGATGTTATTGTTGACGGAAACGATGTTACCAATGCAAAACCGGATCCGGAAGTTTTCCTGAAAGCGGCTCAACTCCTAAATATTGACCCAAAAAATGCAATTGTATTTGAAGATTCTGTTGCAGGAATTCAGGCAGCAAATATTGCAGAAATGGTAAGTGTAGGAATTGGTGAGGAAACAATTTTACACGAAGCCGACTATGTTTTTAAAGATTCTGCATTAATAGAAGAGAGCTTTATTGACAAGTTAATCAATTAGAAAATGTGTCAATTAGAAAATGAGATAATTTCTATAATCATCAATAAAAAAAACAAAAATTCAATTACATCATCCAATCAATAAAACATTAAAACAATCAGCAATTAAAAAGATAAAATCAAAATTAGAAGTGTAATTATCTAATTGACACATTTTCTAATTATCTAATTGCCCAATTATCTAATAAAAGAAAAAATGAATCAGGATTATATAAAACCAGACAATTGGTCCATCATAGAAGAAGGATTTGATGCAGAAAGCATAAAATCGTCCGAAAGTCTTTTCAGTATTGGTAACGGCGCCATGGGGCAGCGTGCCAATTTTGAAGAAACGTACTCTGGCGAAACATTTCAGGGAAGTTACATTGCCGGCATTTATTATCCGGATAAAACCAAAGTAGGCTGGTGGAAAAACGGCTATCCAAAATATTTTGCAAAAGTTCTAAATGCACCCAACTGGATTGGAATCAATGTTGAAATCAACGAAGAAAACCTGGATTTAAATAATTGTACAGAGGTTCGAAATTTCCGCAGGGAACTGAACATGAAAGAAGGCTGGTACAATCGGTCTTTTGAGGCAGTTTTGAAAAACGGAACTGAAATTGCCGTAAACGTAAACCGATTTCTGTCTCTGGATCTGGATGAAGCCGGAATTATAAAATACGACATTACACCTTTGAACAAAGATGCCAAAATTGTTTATAAACCTTACATAGATGCAGGCGTAACCAATGAAGATGCCAACTGGGACGAAAAATTCTGGGAACCGCTTGAAGTAAAAAAAGGGGCAAACGAAGCTTTCGTAACAGCCCGGACTTTTAAAACTCATTTTAAGGTTACGACCTTCATGCACAACACAATTTTGGCAAATGGGGAAAACATCAATGTTTCACCATCTACAATTGATTCCAATACAGAAAAAGTTCAATATACTTACGGAACCATTATCGCAAAAGGGAAAACCTCATCCATTCAGAAAATAGGTGGTTATACCGTTTCTTTGAATCATGAAAATACTTTGACTGCAGCCGAAAAATGTATCAAAACTGCCGTTAATTTAGGATATGATGCTTTGCTTCAAAATCAAATTGAAGCCTGGGCTAAAATCTGGGAAATGTCCGATATCACAATCGAAGGCGATGTAAAAGCACAACAGGGAATTCGTTTTAACATTTTCCAGTTAAACCAAACCTATTCAGGAAAAGACAGCCGATTGAATATTGGGCCAAAAGGTTTTACCGGAGAAAAATACGGCGGATCTACCTATTGGGATACCGAGGCCTATTGCATTCCATTTTACATGGCGACAAAAGATCAGCAGGTGGCGAGAAATTTATTGACTTATCGTTTCAACCAATTGGATAAAGCGATTGAAAACGCTAAGGATAATTTAGGCTTCAAAAATGGCGCAGCTTTGTATCCAATGGTAACCATGAATGGAGAAGAATGCCACAACGAATGGGAAATCACACACGAAGAAATCCACAGAAATGGAGCGATTGCTTTTGCGATTTTCAACTATCATCGTTACACCGGCGATTACTCTTATATTCCTGAAAAAGGTTTGGAAGTCTTAATCGGAATTGCACGTTTCTGGCATCAAAGAGCTTCTTTTTCTAAGCAAAAAAGTCAATATGTGATTCTTGGAGTTACGGGTCCGAACGAATATGAGAATAATATCAACAATAATTTCTACACCAATTATATTGCAAAATGGTGTATGGATTACGCAGCACAACAAATTAAAAAAGTAGCTTCAGAATATCCTGCAGATCATAAAAGAGTATTAGAAAAAGTAAACCTTTCGGCGAATGAAATTCAGGAATGGAAAAAGGTAGCAGATGATATGTATTTTCCAACTTCTGAGGAATTAGGGATTTATCTGCAGCAGGATGGCTTCTTAGACAAAGATTTGGTTCCTGTAAAAGATTTAGACAAATCACAACGCCCTATCAATCAAAAATGGTCGTGGGATCGTGTTTTACGTTCGCCTTATATAAAACAAGCGGATGTTTTACAGTGTTTTTATTTCTTCGAAGATCATTTTTCTAAAGAAGAATTAAAACGCAATTTCGAGTTTTATGAGTCGTTTACCGTTCATGAAAGTTCGCTTTCGCCTTGTGTTCACTCGATTCAGGCTGCTGTTTTAGATAAAATGGATATGGCGTATACGTTCTATTTAAGAACTTCCCGTCTGGATTTAGACGATTACAATAAAGAAGTTCAGGAAGGCTGTCACATTACCTCAATGGCGGGAACATGGATGAGTATTGTGGAAGGTTTTGGCGGAATGCGTGTTAAAAATGACCAGCTTCATTTTTCTCCAAAAATTCCAAAAGAATGGAAAGGCTATTCATTTAAAATTAATTTCAGAAATCAAATTTTGAAGGTTTCTGTCAACCATAAGGAGACTACTTTTGCTGTAGACGGTGATGAGGATTTAACGATTATAGTAAATGGAAAATCGATAATTGCAAGCAAGCAGCTTGAGAAAATTAATTAAATTACAATCTTTAAAACTAAAAATATGAAAAACTTATTTTTCGCAAGTTTAATCTTGTTTGCTTTTAGCTCGATTGCAGAAGCACAGCAATTAAAATCACCCGAAGGAAAGTTCATAATGGAATTTTCGCTTCAAAATGACGGAACTCCAACTTACAATTTAAAATACAAAAATAAAGAAGTTGTAAAAACCAGTAAATTAGGTTTGGAACTTAAAGATGATAAAAAATCTTTATTGAATGACTTTACAGTTGTAGACACCAAAACAGCCACTTTTGATGAAACCTGGAAACCGGTTTGGGGAGAAGTGGACAAAATCAGAAATCATTATAATGAACTGGCTGTTACTTTGAATCAAAAACAAACGGATAGACAAATTGTAATTCGTTTCCGTTTATTTGATGATGGACTTGGATTCAGATATGAATTTCCAACTCAAAAGAATCTTACTTATTTCACAATCAAAGAAGAAAGAACTCAATTTGCTATGGCGGGCGACCATACAGCATTTTGGATTCCGGGAGATTATGATACGCAGGAATACGATTATACCAAATCGAAATTATCTGAAATTAGAGGTCTTTCTGAAAAAGCATATACAGCAAATGTTTCTCAAAAATCCTTTTCTCCAACAGGCGTTCAGACTTCTTTGATGTTAAAAACAAACGACGGAATCTATATCAACCTGCATGAAGCGGCTTTGATCAATTATTCTTGTATGCATTTAAATCTGGATGACAAAAACATGATTTTTGAATCTTGGTTAACGCCAGATGCCAAAGGAGATAAAGGCTATATGCAGGCGCCAAGCCACTCGCCTTGGAGAACGATTCTGGTTAGCGATGATGCGAGAGAAATCCTGGCTTCAAAAATGACGTATAACTTAAACGATCCATCAAAAATTGACGATACTTCCTGGATTAAACCTGTAAAATACATTGGTGTTTGGTGGGAAATGATTACAGGAAAAAGCTCGTGGTCATATACAAATGATTATCCAACAGTACAATTGGGAGTTACTGATTTCTCTAAAGCTAAACCAAACGGAACGCACGGAGCCACCAATGCAAACGTAAAAAAATACATTGATTTTGCTGCACAGCACGGTTTTGACGCTGTTTTGGTTGAGGGCTGGAACGAAGGCTGGGAAGATTGGTTTGGACATTCAAAAGATTATGTTTTTGATTTCGTAACGCCTTACCCGGACTTTGATGTAAAAGGTTTGCACGAATACGCAAAATCAAAAGGTGTAAAAATTATCATGCACCACGAAACTTCTGGTTCGGTTAGAAACTACGAGCGCCACATGGATAAAGCCTATAAATTCATGAATGACAATGGATACGATGCTGTAAAAAGCGGTTATGTGGGTGACATTTTACCTCGCGGTGAAAATCATTACAGTCAATGGATCATTAACCATTACCAATATGCCATCGAAAAAGCAGCTGATTATAAAATTATGGTGAACGCTCACGAAGCGGTTCGCCCAACCGGAATTGCGAGAACGTACCCAAACTTAATTGGAAACGAGGCTGCAAGAGGAACAGAATATCAGGCTTTTGGAGGTTCTAAACCCAATCACGTTACGGTTATACCTTTTACAAGATTAATTGGAGGTCCAATGGATTATACTCCGGGAATCTTCGAAATGGATATCAGCAAACTGAATCCTGGCAACACTTCGCATGTAAACAGTACAATTGCAAACCAATTAGCATTATATGTCACGATGTACAGTCCGTTGCAAATGGCGGCTGATACTCCGGAAAATTACAACCGTTTCCCGGATGCATTTCAGTTTATTAAAGATGTGGCTGTAGACTGGTCTGAAAGTAAATATATCGAGGCTGAGCCGGGAGATTTTATCACGGTTGCCCGAAAAGCAAAAGGAACAAACAACTGGTTTGTTGGAAACGTAAACGGAGAAACGCCGCGTACCTCAAACATCGATTTCAGTTTCCTTGAAAAAGGCAAAAAATACACAGCTACTATTTATGCTGATGCAAAAGACGCGCATTACAAAACAAATCCGCAGGCTTATACCATCAGAAAAATGGCTGTAACTAATAAATCAAAATTAGCGCAATTATCTGCTCCGGGCGGAGGTTATGCAATCAGTATTATTGAAACTAAATAATTTTGATTATAAGGCAGGTAATTTCCCCCAAAATTGCTTGTCATTTTAGTATAAATAATACCTAACAGGTCTTAGAGACCTGTTAGGAAACTCAATTTGCTTATCCTAACAGGTTTTAAAAACCTGTTAGGTATTTTTATAAGCGTACTCAATTATATCTACAAGGATTTTCAAAAACTTGCAGGAAAAACTAAAACTATAAATTATGAGAATTCAAAACCATATCATTTATAAAACACTCCTTTTCATTCTGATTTTTTCCGCTTCCGCGAAAGCGCAAATCCAAAAAACAGAACCGCCATTTTGGTATGCCGGAATGAAGAATCCAGAGTTGCAAGTTATGTTCTACGGAAAAAATATTGCACAATATGAAGCTTCGGTTTCTAATAATGTGGTAATAAAAAACATAGAAAAAACAGAAAATCCAAACTATCTTTTCGTTACAATTGATACTCAAAATTTAAAGGCTTCTGAATTGGTTTTCTCTTTCAAAACAAAAAATAAAGTTGCATTTACGCAGAAATATTCGCTTAAAGAAAGAAGAGCTAACTCAGCAGACCGAAAAAGTTACGATGCATCAGATGTGATTTACCTTATTATGCCGGATCGTTTTGCTAACGGAAATCCTAAAAATGACAGCCATGCTTCTTTAGCGGAGAAAGCAAATCGTGCTTTGCCAGGCGGACGTCACGGTGGTGACATCGAAGGAATCATTAAAAACTTAGATTATATTTCGTCTCTTGGTGCAACTACAATCTGGAGTACGCCTTTATGCGAAGACAACGACAAGGAGTTTTCTTATCATACCTACGCACAATCAGATGTTTATAAAATAGATCCACGTTACGGAACTAATGATGATTACGCTCGTTTATCGGCAGAAATGCACAAAAAAGGCATGAAACTGGTGATGGATTATGTAACGAATCACTGGGGAATCACGCATTGGATGATGAAAGATATTCCGACCAAAACCTGGTTCAATCAATTTGAAAATTTCACACAGACACATCATCGTCGCGAAGTAATTACGGATATCCACGCTTCAAAAATAGATCAGGAAGTTTGTGTTGATGGCTGGTTTGTACCTACAATGCCAGATTTGAACCTGAGAAATCCTTTGGTTGCAAAATACCTGACTCAAAACGCCATCTGGTGGATTGAAT
>CBFGNY010000072.1:0-20311 GCA_965650235.1 uncultured Flavobacterium sp.
AAATCATCAATCAGAAACTCATTTCTCAACTCCTGAGTATCATATTTCTTTACAGCTTCTGGGCTCGATGCGTATCTGGAACTATATTTTGTCATAATTATTTATTTTAATGTAATCGATTGCACAAAATTATATTTTTATATTTACTTTTCATAGGCAAAATTAAAAATTATTGGTGTGCTTTTTACACTTACAATCTTTTTATTTAATTTTTATCCTAAAGATCTGTAATCGGGGCATATTTCGGTACCAAAGATTTCATAACAATCCAGCCGGTTAGATAACAAACTGCACAGATTGAAAAAATGATAAAATATCCAGCTTCAATTCCGTTAAATCCCATAAAATCCATGTTAGTCTCTTTACTGTAGTCAAACAACATTCCTGACCCCTTATTTATCAAAGTTGATCCAATTCCGCCAGCCAGGCCTCCAATACCAGTAATTGTTGCGATTGCTTTTTTAGGAAACATATCGCCTACTGTTGTAAAAATATTTGCTGACCATGATTGGTGAGCTGCACCTGCAATACCAATAATTATTACTGGCAACCAATAACTGATATGCCCTAATGGCTGAGCAACTAAAGCCAGTAATGGAAAAAATGCAAAAATCAACATTGCTCTCATTCTTCCTTCGTACGGATTCATTCCTTTCTTTTCAACAAAGTAAGTTGGCAGCCATCCTCCAATAATAGAAAGCAAAGTAATCATATACAACACAAACAATGGAAGCGCAGCTTCAGTAGAATCCATTCCGTAAACCGAGCTTAAATAAGCAGGAGTCCAGAATAAAAAGAACCACCAAACACCATCTGTCATAAATTTCCCAAAAGCAAAAGCCCAGGTTTGTTTGTATTTAAAACAATCTACAAGAGAGACTTTTGTTTTGGTTTCAGGTATATAACCCACTAATTTACTGTCTGCAATATCATCTTGTTGAATGTATTCTAATTCTGCAACACTAACTTTCGGGTGTTTTTCAGGCTTATCATACATAAAAACCCAAAATCCCATCCATACGAAACCTAAAGCCCCAATAATAATAAAAGCCATTTCCCAACCAAAAGCCTCTGCTATAAACGGAATAGTAATTGGTGCCGCTAAAGCTCCAACTGTAGCTCCCGCATTAAATATACTTGTTGAAAATGCCCGGTCTTTTTTAGGAAAATATTCTGCTGTTGTTTTAATAGCTGCCGGGAAGTTTCCAGCTTCACCAACTGCCAAAACAAAACGGGCAAAAATAAACAAGGTAACACTCACGTTAATTACCATTGCAGTATCGTTTACGGTACTAATTGCCTCTTTTGCACCTTCAAAGCCCACAAACCAATCGCCCGTGATGATTCCTGCAGTTGCGATACCACAAAATGCATGCAGACAGGCACCTACTGACCATATTCCAATTGCCCATAAAAATCCTTTTTTAGTATCCAGCCAGTCTACAAATCTTCCTGCAAACAATAAAGAAACAGCATAAAAAATAGAAAACAAAGCAGTAATGTTTCCATAATCATTGTTTGTCCAATGAAATTCAGGGGCAATAAAATCGCTCCATGTCAACGAAAGAACTTGTCTGTCTAAATAATTAATGGTCGTTGCAAAAAAGAGTAATGCACATATACTCCAGCGATAATTTCCAATAGATTTGTTGGTTTGACTCATAGTAACTATGTTTGTTTTTGATTATAAAACCTTTTAAATTAATTAAAAAAAGATTTTTTTAAATAAATTCTGTAAATCGATTTCATTATAAATAATAAATTTCAAAAGTATAATTAATTATAATAGAAACCTAAAAATGTAATCGATTGCACAAATATAAGTTTAAATACTTATATTCCAAATAAATTACTTAAAAAATTATTTCATCTCGGAAATTAAACGTATATAACAAAAAAATACGTATAAAATTACATAATGAATAATACTTTTGTTAAATCACATAAAACTAAAACTATTGATATTATATCAAATAAAAGTTATTATTGTACAGTTTCATTATTGATTTGTTATTAAATATTTCTTCTTTTTGAATTATATATTAACAAAAAAAATATGCAAACACTGCAAAATATTTATACACAAAAATCTTATACCAGTTAAATTTCAAACCACTTATGAAAATCAGTTCAGAAAAAAAATTTTATTTATTCTTTTTATTATTTGGAATAATCACTCATTTACATGCACAAAATGAAACTTTAGCTCTTTGGAATAAAATTCCTGATGAAATTAGCAATCCTGATTACAAAGAAAAAGAAGTTATAAAAGAAGGCAGGATTCAAAGCACAAGTTTGGTTACAATCCCAACATTAAGTGTTTTTCTTCCAAAAGAAATAAAACCTAATCAAACTGCTGTCCTTATTTTTCCCGGTGGAGGATACTCCCATTTATCAATGGATAAGGAAGGAACTAAAGTAGCTGAATGGCTTAATACTTTAGGAATTGTCGCTTTTGTTCTCAAATATCGACTCCCGAGTGATTTAATCATGAAGAACAAATCTGTTGGACCTTTGCAGGATGCCCAGGAAGCTGTTCGCTATGTCAGATCTAATGCTGCCAAATGGAACATTAATCCAAATAAAATTGGCACAATTGGTTTTTCTGCCGGTGGACATTTAGCATCTACATTGGCAACACATTATGATGACAAAGTATATGAAACAAAATTCAGCAGCAATGCACGTCCTGATTTTTCCATTTTAATTTATCCGGTAATATCTATGGAGAACGGCATTACCCATAAAAGCTCTCAAACAAATTTATTAGGCAAAGACCCATTACAAACACATATTGATGACTTTTCTAATGAAAAAAAGATTACAGCAGAAACTCCTCCAACCTTTTTGGTACATGCCTCAGATGATAGCGCTGTTTTACCTGAAAACAGCATCAATTATTATTTGGCTTTAAAGAAAAAAAACATCCCTGCTGAATTACATATTTATGAAACAGGCGGACATGGCTTTGGCCTGGGAGTAAAAGATACTAGTCGGTTTTGGACAAATGACTGTAAACAATGGCTGAAAATTAATCATTACATTTTGTAAAATTAAAATATACAAACATCACAAAGTTTTCTAAAATTATTTTTTATTAATTGACATATCGGGAAAAGTCGATATATTTGCATTATGGAACATATAGAAATATTTAAGGCACTCTCCAACAAATCCAGATTACAAATGCTGGAATGGCTAAAAGAACCCGAACTCAACTTTCCGGATCAACTCCAACATACTGGATTTGAACACGGAGTTTGCGTTGGGCAAATACAAGCTAAGGCAGGCCTTACACAATCGACAGTTTCAGAATACTTGTCAATTTTACAACGCGCAGGATTTATAGAATCGAAGCGTGTTGGACAATGGACATACTACAAACGCAACGAAGGTGCCTTTGAAGCACTCAGTAAATTAATTCAAAATAATTTGTAAATTACTATGAGTACAAACAACCTGTTTTCGCCATTTAACCTAAAAACGTTAAATCTTAAAAACCGAATCGTAATGGCGCCTATGACGCGCTCCTTTTCTCCAAATGGAATTCCAACAGACGAAGTAGCTGCTTATTATCAAAAAAGAGCTGAAGGCAAAGTTGGTTTAATACTATCTGAGGGAACTGTTATCGACAGACCTTCATCATCAAACGATGCAAATGTTCCTCATTTTTACGGGGACGCTTTAAAAGGATGGGAAAAAGTAATTAAAGAAGTTCACACAGCCGGAGGTTCAATGGGACCACAAATCTGGCATATGGGAATTATGGACAACCATCATTCAGGATGGGTGCCGCCAGTTCCTTTTGAAGGGCCTTCAGGCTTAAACCGACCTGATTTCAGCAACGGCAATACCATGACTGAAAAAGATATTGAAGATACTATTCTGGCCTTTGGTAAAGCTGCTGCCGATGCTAAAAGATTAGGTTTTGACACAATCGAAATTCACGGAGCACACGGTTATTTAATTGATCAGTTTTTTAGAGCAGAAACCAATTTACGTACGGATATTTATGGTGGGAAAACATTGCCGGAACGTAATCGTTTTGCTGTTGAAGTAGTAAAAGAAATCAGAAAACAAGTCGGTGATGATTTCGCAGTCATCATGCGTTTTTCTCAATTCAAACCTTCTGATTATAATTATAAACTAGCCAAAAATCCACAGGAATTAGAAGCCTGGCTTACTCCTCTCGTTGATGCAGGAGTAGACATCTTACACTGTTCTCAAAGAAGATTCTGGGAACCTGAATTTGAAGATTCTGACCTGAACTTTGCCGGCTGGGCTAAAAAAGTAACCGGAGCGCCAACCATTACAGTAGGTTCCGTTGGACTTTCAAGCGATTTCTTCGGGGCTTTTGCCGGAGAAAGTTCTGAGCCAACTTCATTAGAAGAATTAAACAGACGTTTCGACAGAGGTGATTTTGATTTGGTTGCTGTTGGAAGACCTCTTTTGTCTGATCCTAATTGGGTTGCGAAAATCAAAGAAGGAAAAGCGGAAGAGTTGAAGGGTTTTAGTAAAGAAGCTTTGGGAGAATTGGTTTTGGAATAAAATCAAAATAGTATCAAATTATAGACCTGCATAATCGTAGAGACGCACAGCAGTGCGTCTACACAATGTATATCGACAAAGAAATAAAAGAATGAAAAGCATTATGTTTCGTCCCTTTATTATTTAATTATCATTTAAAAAATCAATAAATCCTAATAATCTCTGGCACAAAAAAATTCAATTCATCATGTAATTTATAATCTTTGTTGATATACTGGAAGTAGATGCACTACTGTGCATCTTTACAATTTAGGACTAAATAATTATTAAATATAAAAAGGGATGAAACATCTGTGTTTCATCCCTTTTTGAATATCTACTACTAACAAGGATAAAAATTTAATATTGTTTATTCCGTAACAATAGTTTTTCTTTTTTGAAATTTATTCTGAAGCCAATTTCGAACAGGCTCATCATACAATTTCAAACATACATACGCCATTACAATGCTGGCAATTAAAACTCCTATTCCAACTCCATATCCATCTGCCAGAGAAACTTTGTTGTCCACAACCCAAGCTGTGTACCAATAAATAAGCGGATAATGCGTAATATAAAGCGGATACGAAATATCACCTAAGTATTTACATATTTTTAGCGAAAACGGATTTCTTATTTCTCCTCCTGCACCGATTGACACTATTAAAGGAAATATCAGAATAATGCAAAATGATTCATATAAACCGTTCATCCAAATACTGTTTTCATCTCCAATTCTTGGCATAATCAATACTGCCGAAATCATTAAACTACAAATCCAGAAAGCACCTTTTACGTGAATTAGTTTTCTTAAACGGGAAAGCAAAACTCCTGCAAAAAAAGGATACAACAAACGTGTAAACCCAACATTCATTTGTTCCAAATTTAAAGACCAACCGCCAATAACATCTCCTTTTGGACCAAAAACAGTATAATTAATCAGCATTGCTGCGAAAATTAAAACAAAGAATCCAAGCACTTTATTTGAGAATTTTCTAAAGAATAATGCGTAAAGAATATTCGCAATATATTCGAAAAAAAGTGACCATGCTGGACCGTTAAGCGGATGCATTTCACTCCATCCTCTTATCTCCATTGAAGGTGGAATTGGCAATAATGTAAAACCAATAATCATGGTTAGAATTACTTTCCAGACTTCCATTCCGGCAATCATCGGAAATAAAATATCCGAAGCCTGGAAGTAATAGAAAAGTGCTCCGATAATCATTCCCATAATTACCATTGGCTGAAGGCGAATTAAACGGCGTTTGTAAAACTCCCATTGTGTCATTTTAACCCAGCGATCATCATAGGCATAAGCTACTACAAACCCTGATAAAAGAAAAAAGAAATCTACTGCCAGATAACCATGATTGATGATCTGTACAAACCGATTCCCTCCTGAAAAAGCTTCAAAAATGTGGAAAGCAACGACTAATATCGCCGCAACTCCTCGTAAACCGTCTAAAATTTCGTAATGTTTTTTTGGTTGAATTTCAATAGAAGTTGAACTCATAAAATGGTATAGTTAATGGTTAGTTTTTTGGTTGAGATTATTTAACCGAAAAGATTCGCAAGGTTTTACGCAAAGATCGCAAAGTTTCAAGCAAAGCTAAACAATTATCTAATTTTCAAATTATCTCATTATAATTATCTAATTAAATCACTTATTCTTTAAAAAAAAAAGCTGCAACTTTTTATCATTGCAGCTTAATTCACAACCAATTTAACTAACGAATTTATTTAAGCGAAAAACTCACTTTAGACTTTATATCTGTAGATGATGCTCCAATGATGGCTTCAAAAGCTCCCGGCTCAGCAACCCAGTCGTGTTTTTTATCATCAAAAAAGCTTAATGCCGTTTTATCAACCCTAAACGTTACTGTTTTTTCTTCTCCCGCTTTAAGCGAAATTTTTTCAAATCCTTTTAACTCTTTTATAGGACGTGGCAATGAAGATTTTAAATCACTGATATAAAGCTGCACTATTTCTGAACCTTCAAGGCTTCCAGTGTTTTTTACTTTTACAGAAAATGTAATCTGATCATCTGCCGACATTTGCTTTTTATCTGCTGTCACTTTTCCGTATTCAAAAGTTGTGTAACTTAATCCATGACCAAAAGAGAACAATGGTTTTGCTTTTTGTTTATCCGCATAACGGTATCCTACAAAAATGCTTTCTTTGTACGTTACCTCATCTCCGCCTGGAAATTCCCCTAAAGCATGAGCCCCATTGTCAGATAGTTTTACAGGAAAAGTAAAAGTCAATTTTCCGGAAGGATTCACATCACCCACCAAAACATTGGCCAGAGCAGTTCCGGCTTCTGTACCTAAAAACCATCCCTGAACAATTCCCGGAACTTCTTTTACCCACGGCATTGCCACGGCATTTCCTGAAATATTTACAAAAACTATATTTTTATTTACTTTAACTAATTCACTGATTAATTTATCCTGATTGTATGGAAGTCCCAATTCTTTTCGGTCTGCTCCTTCAGCATCCTGATGATCGCTTTTGTTTAATCCTCCGATAAAAAGAACGATATCCGCATCTTTGGCGATTTTTAAAGCTTCTGCAGTTAATTCAGCAACAGAACGTTTGTCTTCTAAACTCACTTTTGCCACAACTCCGTTATAATTACTGGTTGGATCTCCAACATAACCACGAGCGTACAAAATTTCTGCCTGATTACCAATTCTTTTCTTTAATCCTTCAAGAGGCGTAATTTCATACCTCGCTTTCAATGAAGAACTTCCTCCTCCAACTGTCATCATTTTGATGGCATTTTCACCAATAACAGCGATTTTTTTAGTTTTGGTAAGATTGATAGGCAATATATTATTGTTGTTTTGAAGCAATACGATTCCCTCTTCGGCAATTTTTAAGCCTGCTTTAGCGTGTTCATCTGTACCAAAAGATCCGAAAGGTCTGTCTTTGTTCATATTGGTTAAGAAAGACAAACGTAAAATACGGCGTACTTTTTCATCTAATTCCTTAGTTCCCGCTTCGCCTTTGGCAATCATTGTAGAATATGGTTTTGCCAGATAATAGTTGTCGTAGGCATTACTGGTTCCCCATGAAAGACCGTTTGTCCAGGAACCAAATTCCATATCCAAACCGTTATGAATGGCTTGTTTCGTATCATGAACACCACCCCAATCTGAGATTACAACTCCTTTAAATCCCCATTCTCCACGAAGAATATCATTCAATAAAAACTCATTATGGCAGCAATGCTGTCCTTTGTATTTGTTGTAAGAACCCATAATTGCCCAGGCATCACCTTCCCGAACTGCTGCTTTAAAAGCTGGTAAATAAATTTCGTATAATGCACGATCATCTACAATTACGTTTACTGAATTACGATTGGTCTCCTGATTGTTCAGCGCAAAATGTTTAACGCAGGCAGCCACTCCATTTGACTGCACACCTTTGATATAAGGAACCACAAGTTGTCCTGCCAAAAAAGGGTCTTCGCCCATATATTCGAAGTTACGACCATTTAATGGCGTTCTGTAAATATTGACTCCAGGTCCTAGCAATACGTTTTTATTACGATAACGTGCTTCTTCTCCCAATGATTTCCCATATAAGGAAGCCAATTCTTTGTTCCATGTTGCAGAAAGTGCTGTTAAAGCCGGAAATGCAATACAGGAATCATTTGTCCAACCTGCCTGATCCCACTCGTCCCATAAAACTTCCGGACGTATTCCGTGTGGTCCGTCTGTCATCCAGTTTTCCGGAATTCCCAAACGCGGTACTCCTGGCGAACTGAATTTAGACTGCGCATGAATCATGGCAATTTTTTCTTCGGTTGTCATTTTTGAAAGTGCATCTTCTACACGTTCATCTATCGGTTTTTTATCATCCAGATAAACAGGAACTTTACTTTGTGCAATAATTCCAAATGAATTTAGCAATAGCAGTACAACTACTACTTTAACGTTTTTAAACATAATTATGTATTTATTAATCATTACCTTATTCTCAGATGCTTCTTCAAATAATATGGTAAAACTAAAACGTTATCGTATTCGTAAAATTTAGGAATATAAAAAAGTAGTAAACACAAAATACAAAATACTAAATATCAGGTAATTAAATATATTTTAGTATTAAAAAAAGTAGTGATTTTAAAAGAATAAATCAGGATTTCACGGAAATTAAACCGATTTTCATAACCATTTCTTCGAAATCATTTCGGGAAACCACAGCTTTATTCCTGGCTCTGGTACGGTAGTTATAAATAGTGCTTAATGAGTAGCGAAGGAAGGCCGCAATTTTTACACTGTCTGTTATTCCAAGCCGGATTAATGCAAAAATACGAAGTTCTGTATTTAGTAATTCTCCATGTTTTAATACAATTTGCTCTTCGTTAATGAGAAGTGCGTTAAAGTCTTTTACGAATGTAGGATATAAATTTAAAAAGATACTATCGAAATTTTTATATAATTCTTCAAGTTCATTATCAACCAGAGTAGTCGATTTCAACATTCTGTAAATCTCATCAAACTGTTTGGCAGTTGCTTTTTTGTTTAATATCACCCGATAATTTTCAAGCTTGTTGATGTATGCCGAACATAGGTTAAAAAAATGTGCAATATATTCTTCCTTAATATGATTAGATTCTGATAATTGTGAATTTCGTTCCTGAAGCTGCTTATTGGCTTTTGTAATCTCTTTGTTCAGTCCGGCTAATTTTTGACTGTTTTCATACAACTCTCCACGAATTCTGGATACTTTTTTCATTTGTTTGTAAACGTAAATAACGGCCACAATCAAAAAAACTGAAAGCATGCTAATACATAACAGATAAAACTTAAGGTCTGATTTTCTTTGGGCTTCACGTTCTAAATAAGCGGTATTGATAATAGAATACACCTGGGACATGAGAAGCGTACGAAATTGCACATTGCAATACAAGGCATCCTCTATGGCAGATTGCGTGAGTTTATAAGCCATATCAACATCTCCCAACTTATAGAAAACCATGGCCAATTCCTGCAGGGAAGCATTATCTTTAATGGCTTGTTTTATATCTGAAATCGCAGAAAGGGCATAATATTTTTTAACTGAATCTACATGCTTTCTTTTCCCTGAGATGTTGCCTAAAAGATAGGTAATCATTGCATACTGCGGATTATCATCTTTTCTGCCTTTCAATAATGTGAACAGTTCTTTCTCGGCAACATCCAAATTCCCATGGTAAATATTGCTTTGGATTTTATTGATCTTATAGTCTAAGGAATTTGAATTTAAAACTCCTAACAATGAATCACGGTACTTCCCTATTTGATTCACAAATTCCTTGCTATTACTGTTTGCATTATAATGCTCATAAAATTCGCGATACGCAATATAATAATTAGGCAGTAACGATTTATGAAGTTCCTTTTTATTGATATTTTTTAGAATTGCTTCAGACTCCCGGTACTTTCCTGATGAAGAATAAAGATTGGCTAATTGCAGCTTTGCCAAATCCAGCCAATCTTTTTTCTGAAGGTTTTCTGCAATTTTGATGTTTTTCTTTATATATAAAATAGCGGAATCTGAATTGAATTTCTGGTATTCTTTATAAAGAGCCAAATTGTAATTATACTCCTGCTCTTCTGACAAATCAGCCGATTTTATCTTTTTGAAATTGGAAATCCGTTCTTCTTTTAGCTTAACATAATGCTGTTTGTTTTTAATGGCATCATTTAGTTTTACCAGAATAGTATTTGTAGTATCCGATGAATAAACAGGACAGCAAGCCAGAAGAATTAAAAAAAACAAACAGTAATTTCTCAAGTTGATTGAAGATAAATGTGACTCGCAAATATAATAAAGTGACGTTAAAATTTAGTTATTGAACAGCAATTGGAGCTGCCAGACAACTTTCAGGAATATCAAATGCATTGACCAGTGAAACAGCATCCGGTCTGATGTCCCAACAAAGCTGATTCACCATTTTACGAATCGCTTTTGTTTTTACAGCTTCCATATAGCCGTCTTCCAAATACCATCCTTTATTTTTTTCAATCTGCGAAAGGGCATACAACTGATTTAATTTAACTAATATCTCTTTTGTTTGTTCATCTTCCACTTTAGTGATTGCTGTTTGAAATTGCTCCAACACTACTCGCTCCAGATAGGCTTCGGCAACATCGATCATTTGGTGTTGTACGACATTAAAAGCATCGTATGCTTCCAGACCGCCATCTACTAATTTTTTGATACGTCTTGCTGCAGATGCCAAAATTGTTTTTTCCCTGTGGATAAAAGCCTGCAAATGAAACTCTGAATCAAGTAAATGTTCGTCATCTGTTTTTCTGGTTACAATTGGATTTTTCTCTGCGAAAGCCGTTTTGGCATTTTCAAAAACGTAATTAATGATTCCGAAAGAACCCATTTCACCAAAAGTTTTTCTGAATTCTGCCAAGCGGTTTTTAGCCACCAATTGCATCAGAACAGTATTATCTCCTTCAAATGTTGTATAAATCTCCGTATCATTTTTTAAAGCATCAATTCTGTTTTCAGACAAATATCCTTTTCCTCCACAGGCTTCCCGGCATTCCTGTAAAACATCTCTTGTACTCCAGGTAGAATACGATTTCATTCCGGCTGCCAGGGCTTCGATTTCCTGCATTTCCGATTCGGTTTTGTTCAGAAAACGATTGGTAAGATACTGCAGACTAAAATGGACCGCATACGTTTTTGCCAAATGAGGAAGCAGTCGACGCTGATGCATTCTGTAATTTAAAATTGGAACTTCAGAGCCGCCTTCAGGTCCAAATTGTCTTCTTTGATCACTGTATCGAATGGCAATCGTAAGCCCGGATTTTGCTGCTGCCAAAGCCGAACGCGGGATTCCAATTCTTCCTCCGACCAAAGTGCCTAGCATCGTAAAGAAACGTCTGTTATCACTCGGAATCGGACTTTCGAATTCTCCTTTTTCATTTACCGAAGCAAAACGATCCAGCATATTTTCTTTCGGAATCACGACATTATTAAAAATGATTGTACCGTTGTCGACACCGTTTAGTCCCATTTTATGTCCGCAGTCGCCAATTATAATTCCGTTAAGCGTTCTTCCGTTTGTATCACGCAACGGCACAATAAAAGCGTTTACTCCGTAATCATGACCATCGATAATCAATTTTGCAAAAACAGTTGCCATTTGACCGTGAACGGCTGCGTTTCCTATATATTCTTTTTGTGCTTTTTCGTGCGGTGTATGAATGGTAAAAGTTTTATCGTCATGATTGTAAGTAGCTGTAGTTTCCAATCCCTTTACGTTAGAACCATGATGGGTTTCGGTCATGGCAAAACAACCCGGAATTTTTAGGGAACCAATATCTTTTAAATATTTTGCATAATGTTTTTCGGTTCCCAAAGACTGAACGCTCATTCCCCAAAGTCCAAACTGAACACCGAATTTTATCACCAGACTCAAATCATGATAACTTAAGGTTTCCATAATCGCAAAATAATCGGCTATATTTTCGCCTCCGCCATGTCGCTTTGGATACGCCATATTTCCGAGATTTTCATCTGCCAGGATTTTACACCAATTGTATACAGTTTCACGATAAACATTAATATCAGTCGAATTTTCATAAGCAAATTCCGGTCTGGCAATAACTTCTTTTACTTTTTTGATAATGCTCGCCTGCTCTCCATCCAGAATATCAGTCAACTTTTGAATGTCAAAATTATCGGTAGTTTTAGTAGTAGCGGTAAGGGAATCTCCTTTGGTTTTGAAGTTCTGAATTAATTCTTCGCCCAGAACTCCCAAATCATTCTCCAGTTTTGTAAAATCGGATTCTAATGTCGAAATGTCTAGGTCTTTACCTGAAAGCGCTGTTGCGATATCAAAAATCGATTTTATAGACGATTTGTCTTTTATGCTTTTCTCTACATCCGATTTCCACTGTGCGAGTTCATTTCGCGAAGGCGGATTTGAAATATCCACTTTAGAAAGAAGATATTGCTTTTGCTCCGGCGAAAGTAACGATAAGGAACTGATGAATTCCTTTAGAGTATCAAACTCGTTTTCAGTTAAAAGATCATCTGACCAAACAAGATATAAAAGCGGTATAAAAGCATTGATTTTTGAATTCTCCATAGTAAAGTAATTATCGATTTGTCTGTGGTTAAATTACTATATTTAATTGAGGTGTTCTATAAATTTTGCTCAATTAGGATTTTTTTCACATTTAAAAAAGGAGCGAAAAATTAAATCCAAATCTCCATTATGGTAAACTCCTGATCTAATTTATTGAAAGTTTGGAAAGTATCTTTCATACCCAGCTTTTCATAAAAAGATTTTTTATCGGTTCTGGCATTACACCAAATTCTTTTTAAATCTCTTTCTTTGGCCAACTCAAAAATGTGTATCAAGAGTTCTGAAGCTATTCCCTGGCCTTGGTATTCGGGTAAAGTCGCCAGTTTTCTAAATTGCATTTCATTATCTGATATAAAACAGGACACAATAGAAACCAGTTTCCCATCTATATAAAAACCAAAATGCAAACCTGAATTATCTTCTTCTAACTGAACAAATTCAAAAGGCTGATCCGGCCACATTACTTTGTGCCTGATTTGCCAGGTGTCTGATGCTTTTATTGATTTTATCATCATTATATAAATAAAAAAACCGCCTGATCATTTCGATCAGACGGTTACTAAATTACTTCAATTATTTATTTAATAGGTATTCCTTATTTAATTTCTGCTAATCCACGAGTCAGCCAGCCTCTTTTATTTGCTGTAATTAATGCGTATGGAGCAATCCAGAACAATGTAAAAGTGTAAAAAATGCTATATGAATAGGCCCAAAAAGCTTCTCTCAAACTATATTTTTTTGCATAAAACAGAACTGGGAAACTTGAAACAATCAATATTCCTAAAAGTGTTGAACTTAAAAATAATAATGGATGTGTAACGATAAGGAAAAACATAAAAAGCAAAAACGGAATAGTCAATAGGATTCTTAAAGATTGGTTCATAAACAATAACCTTGCGCCAAACTTTGATTCATTTCTAAAATCTTTGAAAACATATTTTGCCATCATAATATTTTCACGCACATTGCTTCTTCCCCATCTGATAAACATTTTGTACAAACCTGTATATTGTTCAGGAACACTTGTTAATACAACTGCATTTTTTTGAAACAATACACTAAATCCTTGTTTTAATATCATGTTTGTCATTGCCCTGTCTTCACCAATGTCAGAAGGCTGCCCCATAAAAGTCTGGTTGATCCATTCGTCAAGACAGCCAAAAACTGCTGTTTTACGGTAAGCTGCTGCGGCTCCGGGTGTACAAAGCACAGAACCTAACATACTTTCTGCAGAACGAACGAATTCAAAACTCATTACAAAACTTACATTCAGCATTTTTGGAAGTATGGCTTTTTTATTGTTTAAAACGTGAACGTTTCCAGCAACTGCGCCACATTTTTCATCTGTAACAAATGGGCTAACTAAATTTCGTAAAGTATCTTTTTTCACGATTGAATCGCTATCAACTGTTACAAAAATCTCTCCCGTTCCAAGTTCAAATCCACGATAAAGTGCATGTCGTTTTCCTTTGTTTTCAGGCTGTTGAAAAATAGTCAGACGATCGCCTAATTTTATTTTTGCCTGCTGCATCCAGTACCAGGTATCATCTTTGCTACCATCATCAATAGCCAATATCTGCATTTTTTGTTCCGGAAAATCACTATCAGCCAGACTTAATAAAGTATCCCAAACCAACTTACCTTCGTTATACGCAGGAACAATTATGGTACAGGTGGGCAACAATTCATCAGAAACTGATTCGATAGGTTTGTAACGAAGAAACAGGTATAAATTATATAGAAAAACACCAGTTTGAAAAAAGAATAACAAAACGGTAATAATTAAAAATGGAAAGCCCCAGGTAGAATTAATTCTCTCAATATGAAACTGATCGAAATCAGGCTGAAATTCAAATACAAAATAAGCACCTGTCAGCATCAGTACGAAGCTGGATATTAGTATTCCGAGGCCTAACGCACTTGATGTTTTCTCACTATTGTTTTTTGATTTTCCCTGAAAGTTAAAAATGGAACTCTTAACAGAATGTTCATCGTTATAGGTTTTATTGAGGCTTGAAGTATAAAATTGTTCTGAAGTTATTGTTTCGCTTTTCATTCTGGATTATGTTTTATTAACTAATGGCTTAAATTATGATTCTGTCTTTATCGAGACAATTACATAATCATAGTTAGCAATGTACGTGCCATTGGATCCTCAAGCTGATTGTAAGCATTTTAGAGCATTTACACCATTTTTTTATGTGTATTTATTACACACTTTTAGAAACACTATACACTTTTTGGGAGTCCTTAAACAATAAAAGCAATCACTTTTAAACATCCGAAACAAAAGAAAAAACCGTCTTACTCAAAAAGAATAAGACGGTTTAGGAAATTAATATACAACCTTTAAAGTATTATAAAATATAATCGGTATTGATGAAATTGGATTCCTTACTGTTTAGCAATTCCTGTAAAATTTCATTGTTTGAAGCGATATCCTTAGATGCCACAAATGTTCTGATTGAGAACGAACGCAAAGCATCCGGAATACTCAATGTTCCTACAGCAGAATCTTTACGGCCTGTAAACGGGAACGCATCAGGACCTCTTTGACAAGAACTGTTTAAATTCACTCTGCATACTAAATTTACTAAAGCATCGATAAGCGGTGCCAGTGTTTTGATATCCTTCCCGAACAAACTTACCTGCTGACCATAATTGGACTCAGCCATATCTTCAAGAGGTTCATTTATATTCTTAAAAGAAATAATGGGCACTACAGGTCCAAATTGTTCTTCGTGGTAGACTCTCATTTCTTTGTTTACAGGATATAAAACAGCTGGAAAGATATAATTTTCAGTATGCTTTCCTCCTTTTTCATTCAGTATTTCAGCTCCTTTGCTTTTAGCATCATCAATTAATCCCTGAATATATTCCGGTTTATCTGCTTCAGGAAGCGGAGTTAAAGAAGCTCCTTTTTCCCACGGATTGCCAAATACCAAAGCATCTACTTTTTCAGAAAAACGTTTGTTGAATTCTTCAACAATAGATTCATGAACGTATAATATTTTTAGAGCAGTACAACGCTGACCGTTAAATGATAATGATCCCGTGATACATTCCTGAATTGCCAGATCCAGGTCGGCGTCAGGTAAAATAATCGCAGGGTTTTTAGCTTCCAAACCTAATATTAAACGTAATCTGTTTTTGTTTGGATGCTGATCCTGCAAAGCAATCGCAGACTTACTGTTTCCTATTAATGCCAAAACATCGATTTTTCCTGATTTCATGATTGGAGAAGCAACTTCACGCCCTCTTCCGTACACAATATTGATAACTCCTTTTGGAAAACTGCTTCTAAATGCTTCCAACAATGGCGAAATACATAAAACACCATGTTTTGCAGGCTTAAAGATAACAGCATTACCCATAATCAACGCAGGAATCAATAAAGAGAAAGTTTCGTTAAGTGGATAGTTATAAGGTCCCAGACACAACACCACTCCAAGAGGTCCACGACGAATCATGGCATTTACTCCCTGAACTTTAGAGAATTTTGAACTGCGTCCGTTCAATTCTTTATAGCTGTCAATAGTATCTTCAATATATTCAACAGTTCTGTCGAATTCTTTTTGCGAATCGCCAAGATTCTTCCCAATTTCCCACATCAAAAGCTTCACTACTTCCTCACGGGTCTCTTTCATTTGTCTTACGAAATTCTCCATGCATTTGATACGGTCAATCACTTTCATCGTTGGCCATAAGCCCTGACCTTTATCATAGGCAGCAGTGGCGGCTTCAACTACCTCATCTGCTTCTTTTTCAGCCATGAACGGAATTGATCCTAACAATGTTGGCGCATATTTTTCTGTAGAAGAAATAGTTGAAAACACAGGAGTAGTCTGTCCTGTCCATTGTTTCAATTCTCCGTTCACAAGATATGTATCCTGATTTATAAGGTCTTTAATTTGATATTCTTCGGGTATAAAACTCATAATCTGGTAATTTTTTGTTTGGTTATTTAATAGTTTTAAATGAAAAAAGAGGCTTTT
Source organism: uncultured Flavobacterium sp. (assembly GCA_965650235.1). Taxonomy (GTDB): domain Bacteria; phylum Bacteroidota; class Bacteroidia; order Flavobacteriales; family Flavobacteriaceae; genus Flavobacterium. The sequence goes on from CBFGNY010000072.1 coordinate 16,630, forward strand.
TTGCCTCTCTCTTTGATATTATGGATTTACGGTTTCGCCTTCCCAATCCAGGATTCCGCCCAATAAATTGTACGCGTTTTCAATGCCTAATTCATTCATAATCTGGCAGGCTTTTGCACTTCTCGCTCCAGAACGGCAATATACGTAGTAGTTTTTATTTTTGTCCAGCTCTTCTATTTCGTAAATAAAAGCCTGACCTTTATTGATATCGATATTTACGGCATTCTCAATATAGCCGTCATTAAATTCGTCTTCAGTTCTTACGTCAAGTATAACTGCATTTTCGTCAGCTTCAAACTGAGCAACCCAATCTTCTTGTGATAAATTCATAGTATTGTGTTTTTTGTAAAATTAAAGGTTTTCACTTTATAAAATACGTACGGCTTACGATTTCGATTATTATTCTCAGAAAACGTTTTAGGGAACGTAAAATTGTCAACGTTTTACAAATTTACTCACTATTTTTAAAAAATCAATCCATAAAATCAATAGAAAATAGGATTTTTTCATTTTAGGATTATGCATCTTAAAAATGGTTTTCTGATATTATACCTTTCAATCTGCTATCTTTGTATTAAATGAGATGTTTTAATTTCATTTTGATAATTTAAGTTTAACCGCAAATTTTCACAAACTCCCTATCATCGCTTTGCTCTTAGTGAAAAAATTGGCTGCCGATTATTGATTAATGATTTTTATAAAAAGTCAGGAAAATTAATTTGTGTAATTTGTGGCAAAAACATACCCACAGAATTAAATAATCTTAATCTGTAACCGTTCAACCAGTAAAATCTGCGTCTACTAATTTCTATAAATAAACGAATGCAAAATTCATTAAAAGATATATTTCCGAATTTCTCCAGCGAACTTATTTCGACTATCGAAGAAAACGGAAGCGCTCAGGATTTTAAAGCCGGGACTATTTTAATGCGAACCGGACAATACATTAAAAACACCGTTTTGATTACCAAAGGAAAAATCAAGATCTATCGCGAAGGCGAAGACGGCGGTGAGTTTTTAATGTACTATTTACAGCCTGGACAAGCCTGCGCCATTTCGATGATCTGCACTGCAAAAAGCGAAAAAAGCCAGATTATGGCCAAAGTTGTTGAGGATGTTTCGGTTATGATGATTCCGTTGCAAATGATGGATAAATGGATGATGGAACACAAAACCTGGTACGAATTTGTAATCGAAACTTACCGAAGCCGTTTTGAGGAAGTTCTCGAAGTTGTGGATAATATCGCTTTCCGGTCTATGGATGAACGTTTGGAGTTTTACTTAAAACGCCATTCGGATGCTTGTGGCTGCTCTGAAGTCAAATTATCTCATCAGGAAATTGCATCCGAATTAAATACCTCCCGAGAAGTCGTTTCGAGATTACTCAAAAAAATGGAACAGCGCGGCCTGGTAAAGCTAAGCCGAAATCAAATCGAGCTTTTAAAATAGATTAAAAACACTAATTTCACTAATTAACACAGATTTTTTTGTCACATCGAGCGGAGTCGACATGCTTTATACGTTCTCGACTCCGCTCGTACTGACAATGAAACCTATAGCTTACAAATTCATTCGTGCTAATTAGCGAAATCCGTGTTTAATAACTCCTATGTGATAAATGTTACTGTAGGTTTCCATTTTACAAAGCATCTTTACAAAAAATACTACAATGGAATATATAGGTTATTTTGCATCCATCATTATCGGAATTTCGCTGGGCTTAATTGGCGGTGGTGGGTCTATACTTACGATTCCAATTTTAGTCTATATATTTAAGGTAAATCCTGATCAGGCCACTTCATACTCCTTATTTATCGTGGGTATAACCTCGCTGTTTGGCAGTTACAGTCATTATAAAATGGAAAATTTAGAACTCAAATCGGCATTGTATTTTGCGATTCCGTCTATGGTATCCATTTTGATTATTCGGGAAGTTATTTTCCCTCATATTGCTTCTACCTTATTTTCAGTCGCATCTTATTCGGTTTCCAAAGATTTCCTGATTATGATTATCTTCTCTATACTGATGATCACAGCAGCGATTTCGATGATTCGAAAAAACCAACCCGAAATAAAAGCAGCAGAAACTAATTATATACAATTAAGCCTGATTGGTTTTGTGGTCGGAATCGTAACGGGATTTCTTGGTGCGGGCGGTGGATTCTTAATTATTCCTGCCCTGCTTTTTTTCGCCAAATTACCAATGAAACAAGCCGTTGGAACCTCATTATTGATTATCACCATCAATTCTATAATAGGCTTTGGAGGTGATTTATATATTGGAACCCCAATAGATTATACTTTTTTATTAGGTATTTCGGCAATGGCACTTTTAGGAATGTTAATTGGAAGCTATCTTTCCAAAAAAATTGACGGAAGCAAACTAAAACCTGTTTTTGGCTGGTTTGTTTTGGTAATGGGACTTTATATTATTACAAAAGAAGTTTTGTTTTAAGGGGTAAAATTGATGTTTTGGGCGTTCCCTACGGTCGGGCTATCCGCTATATTCCCGATTAACAAAAACTACGGCTGAAAAAGCCTTGTTTTTCTAAATCGGGAGATGCCGCTTCTATCCCTAACGCATACTTGGTTAAATAGAAGTTTTTAGGTTTAAACATACTTTTTTCAAAGCACATAGACAAGGTGTAAAACATTGGGTAAAATTGTTTTATATTAGCCTAAGAAATGCTTTTTTTTCATGAACATTATTTGTAAGTAAATGTCTTTCAACATCTTTCTGCATAAAAAAACAATTAAGCATAGACAAAATATAAAACAATTACAATGAAAACTATAGTATTTATATGTGGACTTTATAACATTGCATTTGCACTTTTCCACACTGGTTTTTGGAAAATATTTCATTGGAATACCGAGTTGAAAAAATTAAGTTTTGCCAACAAAGCGATAATGCAAATTCTAAACATCCAAATCATTTATTATTTTGTTTTTACTGCAGTCATTTGTTTTGCTTTTCCAACAGAGCTTTTAACAACAAAATCTGGGAATTGTTTTTTATTGGGCACTTCTCTATTTTGGTTAATTCGGACAATACAACAATTCATTTTTTTAAGAGCAAATCACTACAAAATACATGTTTTAACATTCACTTTTTTAATAGGAACCATTTTATTTTCCCTGCCTGTAATTTTAAAAATATAAATAAAGGCGCCGCAAGACAACTAAAATCAACTAGTAAAAAATGAAATAATGGAAAGATCAGTAGCTGAAAAAATGGGCATAAAAGAAAACACTAAAGCAATTTTTGTTAATTCTGATGAAGAAGCTATCAAAAATATTAAGCTTCCTGTACTTGATATTGCGGCCAAATTAGATAGTGATTTCGATTATATTCATCTCTTTGTAAAAAAGCAATCTGAGTTCATTAAACACTTCCTTAAACTAAAAGAGCACTTAAAGCCAACCGGAATGTTATGGGTTTCCTGGCCAAAAGGCAGAAAACTGGAAACAGACCTGAACATCAAAACCGTAATAAAACTAGGATATGACTTCGGACTTGTTGAAAGCACTTGTTTAAGCATTAACGAAACCTGGTCAGCATTGAAATTTACACATCCTAAAAAAGGAAAAGTATATAATAACAGTTACGGTAAATTGAATGATAGTCACAAAACCGACTGATTCAAAAAAAAATATGACAGAAAATAATCCTGAATACAAC
>CBFGNY010000073.1:0-20014 GCA_965650235.1 uncultured Flavobacterium sp.
ATCAAAAGCTTTCGCGAAATTCTGGCCCAAAAAGTGAGATGTTCCTGCCTGTAATGCTTTTCCGTCCTGCATTAAAGCTTCAATACAATACGTTTCATCGGCTCCTGCAAAACGTTCTGTTTCGGTTTTTATACCTTTAACTACAGGAATTGCCATGAAATTTTCGACAAAATCAGCATATACATTCATCATTTTCTCAGATTCTTCAATGGCTTCTGCTTTTGTGGCATGTGCCGTATGACCTTCCTGCCACAAAAATTCAGCAGTCCTCAAAAACAAACGGGTACGCATTTCCCAACGAACTACATTTGCCCATTGATTAATCAATAAAGGTAAATCTCTATATGACTGTACCCATCCTTTATATGTAGACCAGATAATTGCCTCACTCGTTGGACGAACAATAAGCTCCTCCTCTAATTTAGCATTCGGATCAACCATAAGTTTTCCGGGTTTATCGGGATCATTTTTTAATCTGTAGTGTGTTACAATAGCACATTCTTTTGCAAATCCTTCTGCGTTTTTTTCTTCCGCTTCAAACATGCTTTTTGGAACAAATAAAGGAAAGTATGCATTTTGATGTCCGGTTTCTTTAAACATTCTGTCTAACTCAGCCTGCATTTTTTCCCAAATTGCATATCCGTATGGCTTGATTACCATACATCCTCTAACTCCTGAATTTTCGGCTAAATCTGCTTTAACAACCAGTTCGTTATACCATTTCGAATAATCTTCTGATCTTGTAGTGAGGTTCTTACTCATATTGAATAGTTTGGCACAAATTTTGTTTTATTTTTTTTAACTAAATAGTTTCGCAAAACTAACTATTTTTGTAATGTGCAACAATAAAAAACACCACAGATATGAAAACTAATATTTCTCTCCGACAAAACTCAACTCATTTCTATCTAATTGGATTATTGAGTTTTCTATTAGCATCGTGTGGTTCTTACCAAAATACTTCGTACAATGATAATGATGGAGTTTATGGCAATACCCGCACTTATGCACAATCAAACACCACCAACACTAATAACCAATATAAAGACTACTTCAGATCATTACAAGATGATAATCAGCCTACTGAAATTTTTACAGACGTAGACAGCTATGGTAATTATGCAGAAAATGACAGCATACAAACTGCCTCTGCAGCTTATCCTGCATGGGGAAGCAGCAATTCTGAAGTATCCATAAATGTTTATTCCGATCCTATGTGGTCAATGGGATTCGGTTATGGATTTGGATATCCTTATTATGGATGGGGATATGGAGGATATGGCGGTTACTGGGGCTATCCGGGATACGGATGGGGCTATCCAGGATATTGGGGAGCTGGATGGGGATATCCAGGCTACTGGGGAGCTGGATACTACAACAATTACTCCTATAATTATGGAAGAAGAGGATCTGCTGCTTATTACGGAGGAAGAAACTATGCTTCTAACCGTAATTATTATAACACCAATAGAAGAAGCTATAGTACAAATAGAAATTACACCACTAACAGAAGCTCTTCAACTAATAGAAATTATACCACCAATAGAAGTTACACCACAAACAGACAAAACAGTTTTTCTGATTACAGAAGAAGTTCTACTGTAAACGGCAGAACATCAAGCCCTACTTTTACCAACAGAAGAAGTGCTACTCAAAACAACAACAGTAGTAATTATTCAAACAGAAGATCGGGCAACACAACTACCCCAACCAGAAGCTATAACAATAATAGCAACAACTCATCAAGAAGCTATTCATCACCAACCCCTTCCCGTTCCTATAACAATAGTGGCAGTGGTGGAAGCATGAGATCGTCTGGCGGTGGCGGTGGTGGAAGATCATACGGTGGAGGCGGAAGAAGATAATATTCTTCTGTTAATATCAATAGAATTATCTAAAACTTAAATCAAAATGAAAAAAATATTCATCCTACTTATATCAGGATTAACATTTAGCACCTCATATTCACAAGAAGTTTCAGACGCCATGCGTTATTCTCAGGACAATTTAACAGGAACTGCCCGTTTTAGAGCAATGGGCGGAGCCTTTGGAGCTCTTGGTGGAGATTTATCTTCTTTGTCAGTAAACCCGGCCGGATCTGCCATATTTTCAAATAATCAGGTTGGAGTAACTTTTAGCAATCAGGATATCAAAAACAACTCTAATTACTTTGGCACTCAGACCAGTGATAAGGAAAATTCATTTATTTTAAATCAGGCAGGAGGTGTTTTTGTTTTCAATAATAGAAATCCTAACAGTAATTGGAAAAAAATAACGATTGGAGCAAGTTATGAAAACACGAATAATTTTAATAATAATTTTTTCTCAGCCGGAACCAATCTAAACAACTCAATTGATAGGTATTTTTTAGTTTACGCTGACAGATCATTTTCTTCTCCAAGCTATATTAAAGATGCTTACTACGAAGATTTATCATACGTAGAACAACAAACTCACCTGGGACTTAATGGAAATGTTATTCAGGGCTCCAACGACAACATTTACTCAAGTAATGTCCCCGCAGGCAGCACTCCCACAGATCGCGATTATTATCAGGAAAATGAAATTTACGCCAGAGGATATAACAGCAAATTAAGCTTTAACATTGCAACATCATATAAAGACCGGATTTATCTTGGAGCGAATTTAAATGTTCATGTTACTGATTATAGAAGATCCAGCAGCTTTTACGAAAACAACAACAATCCACTTGAACCAAGGGAAACTATATCTAATCTACGTTTTAATAATGATTTATACACTTATGGAAACGGGTTTTCCTTTCAATTAGGAGCAATTGCTAAAGTAACCGAAGCCTTTAGACTTGGTGTTGCATACGAATCCAATACCTGGTATGAATTATATGATGAAATATATCAAAGTTTATATACAACAACAGAAAACAATGCCAATCAGGCCTTTGATTACGACATTAACCCAGACGTTATCAATATTTACGAACCATACACCTTGCAGACTCCGGGTAAATTTACTTTTAGTGCCGCATATGTATTTGGAAAATCAGGCTTAATTAGTGTTGATTACGCCATTAAAGATTATGGAAATACCAAGTTCAAACCTACAAATGACTCAGGTTTTAGAAGCTTAAATAATGACATGAACGACCAATTAACCAATAATGGCGAATTAAGGATTGGTGCAGAATACAAAATCAAGAGATTAAGCCTGCGTGGCGGATATCGCTTTGAAGGCAGTCCTTATAAAAACGGAACAACAATTGGAGACCTAAATAGCTATTCTGGTGGTTTGGGTTATAATTTTGGATCAACCAAAGTAGATCTCGCCTATTCATTTACCGAGAGAAAATCGAGTCAGGGATTTTTTAATGTTGGATTAACTGATCCTGCTAATATTCAGTCAAAACTCAATAATGTTTCTTTGACTTTGTTGTTTGAATTGTAATTAAGAATAAATAGATGAATGGAAATTTCCGTCTGGTCTTTTACCGGACGGATTTTTTTTAGCCCTGATGGAAGTGGCATCCTTTTGTGGCGGGGTTCGCCACAAAAGATATAACGAGACAGCAGGATTAGCTACATAAAAAACACCTAAAACAAACTGAAACAACCGGTGTTTGGATAAAAAAGTGTAATTTTGCACTCCAATTTATAAAAGTATGAGAACCAAGTCTTTAAAAAAGAACAAAATTAACGTAATCACTCTTGGGTGTTCGAAAAATGTATATGATAGTGAAGTGCTGATGGGACAGCTTCGTGCCAATGGTAAAGAAGTCCAACATGAGGCACCTGCTGCAGAAGAGGGAAACATTATCGTAATCAACACTTGTGGTTTTATTGATAATGCAAAAGCAGAATCGGTAAATATGATTTTGGAATATGCGGATAAAAAAGATAAAGGTTTGGTTGATAAGGTTTTTGTAACAGGATGTTTATCTGAACGCTACAGACCTGATTTAGAAAAAGAAATTCCGAATGTAGATCAATATTTTGGTACAACAGAATTACCTCAGCTATTGAAAGCTTTGGGAGCCGATTATAAACATGAATTATTAGGAGAACGTTTAACGACTACTCCAAAAAATTACGCTTATTTGAAAATTGCGGAAGGATGTGACAGACCCTGCAGCTTTTGTGCAATTCCGCTTATGAGAGGATCACATGTTTCGCAGCCTATTGAAAAATTGGTTAAAGAAGCACAAGGTTTAGCCAAAAATGGTGTAAAAGAATTGATTTTAATTGCTCAGGATTTGACTTATTACGGTCTTGACATTTATAAAAAAAGAAACCTTGCCGAGCTTTTAGAAGCTTTAGCAGCTGTTGAAGGTATTGAATGGATTCGTTTGCATTATGCATATCCTACCGGTTTCCCGATGGATGTTTTGGAATTAATGAAACGTGAGCCTAAGATTTGTAATTATATCGATATTCCGTTACAGCATATTTCAGATAATATTTTAAAATCAATGCGCCGTGGTACAACTCAGGCCAAAACAACTCAATTATTAAAAGATTTCCGTGCAGCAGTTCCGGGAATGGCGATTAGAACCACTTTGATAGTGGGTTACCCTGGCGAAACTCAGGAAGATTTTGAGATTTTGAAAGACTTTGTTCAGGAAATGAAGTTTGACAGAATGGGATGTTTTGCTTATTCCCACGAAGAAAATACTCATGCCTATTTGCTTGAAGACGATGTTCCTGCAGATGTAAAACAAGCCAGAGCTAATGAAATCATGGAATTACAATCGCAGATTTCATGGGATTTGAATCAGGAAAAAATTGGCGAGGTTTACAAATGTATTATTGACAGAAAAGAAGGTGCTCATTTTGTGGGAAGAACAGAATTTGACAGTCCGGATGTTGACAATGAAGTCTTAATAGATGCATCAAAGCATTACGTAAAAACTGGTGAATTTGTTAATATAAGGATAATAGAAGCTACAGAATTTGATTTATACGGAGAACCTGCTTAAATTTACGATAAACAAATCATCCAAACTCAACTTAGATAAATATTTTATGAAATCTATTCAATCTCTTTTACTTTTAGCTTTCACTTTATTAAGTTTTAATTTTGTTTCTGCGCAATACGGAAACGGATACAACAACGGTTATGGTAATGGTTACGGAGGCAGAGGCGGTGGCATGGGAATGGACAGAAGCATGATGCAAAGTCCGCAAGGAAGCCCAAGCAAACCAAAAGAAGTTCCGCCTGAAGAAACTGCGGCAAAAATTGTTGAACAAATGAAACCTGAAGTAAATCTTGATGAACTGCAAGCGATTGCCATTACCAATGTTTTAGCTGACAGCATGAGAGAACAAGGTGTACTATTGAAAAATGAAAGCAGCAGCCAGGACCAAAAAATAGAACAAATAACTGCCCTAAGAGAAGTAACTAATAAAAAAATAAATGCTTTTTTAAGTCCTGCACAAATAGAAAAATATACGGCTTTTATGGCCAGTTTTAAAGAGATCAAAAAGACAAAATCAAAAAAGAAGAAAGATAAAAAAGAAGTTAAAGAAGATACTGAAGAACTAAAGCCTGCTGAATAATTATCTCTACTTAACCATAAAATGAAAACATGTTAAAAAAACATTTTTATTGTCTGATTTCAGCAATTATCATTACCTCTTGCGGAACCAAAAATCCATATAAAGCGACTGAGAAAGTTTACGATCAGCAGCTTAAAAATTTAGAAAACCAAATAACAAGCAAAGAAGTTCAGCCTATCCTGCCTGTAGTGCCACCGGTAGTTATTGACACTACTTATGCTTCACAATTGGGTATAGTAAAAGACACTTTATCAAAAACCGGATCTACTTACTTATTAAATGGTATCAATACAGAATGGATAGGAACAGTCAATTTTAATTTAAGAAAACCTAGTTTTGTTATTATCCACCATACTGCACAAGATTCTTTACAGCAAACTATTAGTACGTTTACAAAAACAAGAACTCAGGTAAGCGCCCATTACATCATTTCTGAAAATGGAAAAGTTGTCCAAATGCTGAATGATTATTTAAGAGCCTGGCATGCAGGAGCCTCTACATGGGGAAAAAACACAGATTTAAATTCTTCATCAATCGGAATTGAACTTGACAATAATGGTTTTAAACCTTTTACAGAAGCTCAAATCAGCAGTCTAGTTGCCCTTTTGACTAAATTAAAAAAAGACTACAACATTCCGACGCAAAATATATTAGGTCATGCTGATATTGCTCCCGGCAGAAAACAAGATCCGAGTGCTTTTTTCCCGTGGAAAACATTGGCCGAAAAAGGATTTGGAATATGGCCTGATGAGATTTTAGAAGAAGCTCCTTTTGATTTTAAAATCGAACCCGCATTGCGCATTATTGGCTATAATACTAAAAATCTTTCCGCAGCCATAATGGCTTTTAAATTGCATTATATTCAAACTGATACGACTGCTACTTTAGACAGAAAAACAATAGACACTATTTATTCGATTTATAAAAAGCAACTTCAATAAATATAACTGTCATAATTTAAAAAGAGTGTTTTTGAGAAGTCAAAAGCGCTCTTTTTAATTATCCAAGATCCTCCAAAATAAAATCATACCATTTAGGATTACCTCACCCATACCCTCTCCAAAGGAGAGGAAGCTAAAAAATTGGATTATTTCATATTTATAATGGTTAGAAACAAAATACGTGATATAAGTTACTGAACTATTACTAGTCATATAACACTTTTTTTCCTATATCCTGTTAATAGTGGCTCATTTAACTAAATATGACTATCCGTTACTTGTACCAATTTTAAGAATGGCAGACGATGACACGGATTTAAACCGATAAAAAACGGATTTTTATATTAATAGCAGCGAAAATCCGTCTAATCCGTTTCATCTGCGTCCTTTATTGGGTATTAGTACGCTTAGCGGACAGTCATATAACTTAATGAATGCCCCCTTATCCATACATTTAGCCATCAAAATTTGCATCCAAAAACTAATATTCAGCTAAACAAACTCGAAGTAAAACCTAATTGAAATGTAAAAAATTTTGAGCAATAAAAAAGCTGCCAAAAATTTTACAATTTTTTACAGCTTCAAAAAAAAAAAAAAATATCAATCTTTATCTCTAAAAGAGTATGTTGTAGCAATTAACCCAAAGAATGATCCTCCGGTTGAAGCGGCATTGTAAATCTTAGAATCCGTAAACCAAAGCCAGAAGGAATTGAGAAGCAGATTTAGAAGGAGCTAAATCAGAATCTAAGAACACTTCATCTGAATTAGAATCAAGTCTAAACTCTGGAATAATAGTCAAACCGTTTACTTTATAATTTCCTGACAAAGTAAAAGCTGTAACACTTGTATCTCCAGAACCTTCTTTAGTTTTAAAGTACTCTCCACGCAATCCTAAAGCAAAAGCATCACTGATCGCATAAGATGGGTATAAAGCTGCTCCTGAATAACCCATATCACCTTCGTTTGAAAAATCAGCACCATTTAAGCCTAATTTAAATTTATCAGTTAACTGAAATGTTGCAGTCAAATCAACAATAGTACCGCTTACAGAACCATCCATAAAATTTAAATAAGCACTTGCTTTATCAGTCACATAAGACAATTGAGCTCCTACAGCATTTAATCCTTTTATTGGATCAGCTTTATATGTATTCCAAGTATCATTAAACAAACCTACCATTGCACCAAATTTCTCCGTTATGGCATAATTTGCTTTAATACCAGCATTTTGGAATGGTCCGTTAGTAAACATATAAGAAGTTGAGTAGTGAAAGTTACCAACTGGAGAGATTACTTCATACCCAATGAATGTTCCCATATAACCTGCAGTTAAACTCAGTTTATCAGAAACTGCATAAGTCGCATACAAATTTTGGAGGTGGAATGAATCCCCAGAAGTACTCGCAATAGGATCACCATTTACATCATACACTACACCTGGATCGTTTAGAATTGATTGTCTCTGCCCTCTTGGTCCAAAAGAAATTTCACCTACAAAAGAAATGTTTTTTATTTTTTTCTTCAATGCAATATCTAACATTCCTAAAGAAACAGAATTTTGATCTGTTGCAAAGCTTGTTGGGATATTAGGAACTTTAGCAAAATCATATTTATAATATATATCCCCGGAACCGGAAATTTCCAGAGGAGTTGTTTCTGGTGCATCCTCTTCTTGTGCAAATGCAAAACTTGTTGTTAAGGCTAATGATAAAATAAATAATACTTTTTTCATGTGTAAATTGGTTTTAGTTATTAATTGATTCTGGTTAGTTAAATTTTTATCTCTTATTATATATTATGATTCCACTTTTGAACTTCAAATCCGTCTAAATCTTCATCATTTTCTTCAGCGAATTTATTAACTTTTGTATGAGTACAAGAATTGAAAACTACTTTTTTGATCTTTTAGAAGAAGAATTACGGATTACAAAAATTAAATTAAAAATAATCGTTATTTCACATTTATACGGATTAGTTTTTAAAAATACTATAACGGATTTTCACCATTAACTATGAAAAAATAAAGGCTACTTTAAAACAAAACCATAAAAAGACTACAATTCTCAACTAATTAAATCAAAAAATAAACAACACCCCCTAAAAAACAGGGGTATCATTATTTAAAAACAAATATACTTTATATAAGAACTAAAAAAGTTAAAATATTCCACATACAACACCTCAGTCAAAATTCTTACAAAAAAAAAGAAGCAATAAACTAACCTAAAACTGTTACAAAACCTTAATAAAACAAGAAAGCCCGTTCAAACGAACAGGCTTTTCATAGGAAGAAATGACTTATTATTCCTTCGAGTTATATTTTCTTAAAAATTCGCGAACCTTGATACCCGACTCTTTTAAATCTGAATCCTTCCATTTGCCTTCAGATTTAGCAGCTTTCTTTAATATCGAACAAGTTTCATCTTTATCAGACACTGACCATGTGATCCAGCTTAATTTTCGGGATTCCATCCAATCAATATATTCCTGCCATGCTTCCATATTTAAAGGGCCATCACCAGTTGCCTCCATACCGGCAGATTCTGAAACAAAAATTGGCAAACCGCTCTTTATTGCTTCATCAGTTCTGTCTCTCAAATCTTTTCCGTGAGTAGCAGCATAAAAGTGCATTGTATACATTAAATTGTTATATCCCATAATAGGATCTGCAGCTGGGAGATCAACATCCTGATCCCAATGAGGGCATCCAACAAGAATAATATTATCAGGATCATTTTCCCTAATTACCTTAATTATTTCTTCGGCATACGTTTTAACTTCCCACCAAGTCTCATGATCTGGCTCATTAAATATTTCATATATAATATTTGGATATTTACCATACTTTTTAGACATTTCTTCAAAAAAGGCTGTAGCTTCTTTTAGATTAACATTGTGACTATGCCAATCGATAATAACATATATATCAGATTTTATAGCCCCTTTTATAACCGCTTCTATTTTATCTTTTGAAAACTGTGGCTCCTTTATATAGGACATCTTTCCTAATTCGATTCCCATAGCGGCACGAACAACATTGCAGTTGAAATCTTTTTTTAGCCAACTAACCGCTTTTTCATTGTAAAATCTTGGCCACATACTATGCCAGCCAAAACTCATTCCGCGCAAAACTACCGGATTATTGTTTTTATCTGTCAATTGAGTCCCCTGAACACTTAACTGACCATGCTTTTTTACAAACTGTGCATTGGCAAAACAAAGCATTAATAATAAGACAGTGACAAAAAGTTTAGTCTTTGATTTCATATTAAAGAGTATTATGGAATTAATCTGAGTGTGATAACATCGTGAGAAGCAATATCGGCTGTAAAATTCTTTTTTGTATTTCCCACTTCTTTATTCTTCCATAGGTCTTTTAGCTTAAAAACTGTTTTATTAAAGTCGGCTTCATAACCAAAATCTACATCTTTGATTATGTGTTTTTTCCAATCAAAATTGATTTTTTTAGCAACATCACTTCTGTTTAAAAAAGTAACCGCCCAATTTCCATCAGATAAAGGCTTCGCCCAAACTTCTAATCCATCCTCAGCCTGATATTTAAAACCCTGAATACCTAATTTATCCTGATTTACTGCAATTAATTCTTTGTTGGTTAAAATTGCCAATGTTTCTTTAGACATTTTTCTAAAATCATTTCCACTAAACAATGGCGATGCCAGCATGCACCATAAACTGAAATGTGTCTTATCTTCGGTATCATTCATTTCATTGCCTACTTCCATCATATCAAAATCATTCCAATGATCAGGACCTGAATATTTACGAATGTCTTTACGCATGTCGGCAATTTTCATGAATCCCCAGGATGACCAGTTTTCGGGATGTTTAAATTCGCAATCAAAGCAAGGATAAATATCTCCTGAGATTCTCCAAAGATTTCCAACAGGTTTTCCCCACTCCCATGGTTGATTATCTCCCCATTCGCAAAGACTAAAAACAATAGGTCTTCCGGCAGTTTTTAAGGCGTTACTCATTGTTGCATAAGCTTCTGGAGCTGTAATCCCTTTTGTATTACACCAATCATATTTTAGAAAATCGATTCCTAGCTTAGCATAAAAACGGGCATCCTGATATTCATAACCACGGGTTCCTGGATATCCTGCACACGTTTGAATTCCGGCACAATTGTACAATCCAAATTTTAATCCTTTACTATGTACATAATCGATTACTGCTTTCATACCGTTTGGAAATTTAACCGGATCAGGAACCAAATCTCCATTTGCATCACGTTCTTTAGCCATCCAGCCATCGTCCAGTACTATATAATTATAACCTGCAGCTGCCATTCCTGATGAAACCATTATATCTGCAGTTTCCTTTACCAATTTTTCATCAATATCTGTAGCAAAAGTATTCCATGAGTTCCAACCCATTGGGGGTGTCATTGCCAGGCCTTCAAATTTTCCTCCTGTTTGTGTATGCATGTTTCCCTGACTGAAACCTAAAACTGATATTCCTAAAGCCAGCACAAAAATTATTTTTTTCATTATTCTTAAAATTTAAATCTATATTATAAAAGAATTCCCTAATTTTTCAATTAGGGAATGTCTTAAACTAATTCAAAATAAAACCAATTATTATTTTAATACAAAGCCTATATCGTCAAATAAGATTGTGTTACCCCCACTATTACCAGACTCTTGGAATGCAATTGATACAACACTTGAAGGGCTTCCTAAATTACTTAACGGAATTTCCATATAAACCCATGCAGTTGTAACAGGAATTGTAAAGTTTGTGCCCCCATTTAGATTAAAATTAACCTGACCAGCTTTCAAACCTTTAACGGCAATCCTAACCGACTTATACCGTGCCATATCGATATTAAAGCCCCAGTTTCCACCTTCCCAGCCACCGAATACCCATTGCCAGGATTTATCACCTTGATAAGAATCGCCAGTGTAATCAAAATTGACACCAGAACCAGACCAAGGACCTCCCCATTCCACGCCACGTAATTGATCATCATATAATGCAGTTCCTATAGCTTCTGCTGATGTACCTGTACCCACGGCATTAGTTACAGAGATTTTTCTATAATCTGCATTGTCTGGTATTTCTACAACAATTTTATCTAATGTATAAGAAACTATTGTAAGCGAAACTTCAGGTTGTGTAGCCGTTGCTGAAAGAGTAACTATTGGACGCACAAACCCATCTCCTGATATAGTTACTTCGTCTCCTGAAACAGCATTTATAGGGCTAAAACTATTAATCGTTGGCGGAGCAGGTTCTATTCCTATTTTAACCTGATTGGACTTACCATAACTTGTTTTAACAGTCAAAAGCCCAAATTCGAAATCAGCAGGGATTTGTATATCAAATTTTGTAGTTGTTAATGTCCCAGGAATTATGTCGATATTTGCCGTTCCTAATGTTATAAGGGTGACATTATAAAAATTCACACCCGTAACACTTAATATTTCGCCAGAGGCTGGATACTTATTAGACACGCTGCTAATCAAAGGTGCTTTGGGCAAACTACCTAAATTGCCGACAATATGAATAATCGCATTTTCAGTTAAAATATCTTTCGCAGACGCAGCTACACTTTCTCCAGAGATGGTTAACGTTTGAATACTTTTATCCCAGTTATCCTGAATTCCAATAACTAAGGAATTGTCCATGGATTCAAAGTCCTTAAATAAAGAGGCTATTGAAGTATATGTTTTTGACTCTAAATATTGTGCTTCAATTGTTTCGTCAATATCAGAAGATGGATTAGTGGGATCAACAACAATTCTTTCTGCTCTGTTGATACCCTGTATAATGTAACCTAATATTATTTTTTTTAACTCTAACTTTGGAACATCATCTACAGCAGCATATCCATTTTTTTCAAAATAAACCCTCAAAGCATTGTTATTAGGAGCGAAAATTGTCAAAGGAGTTATTCTGGATAGTGAGTCCAAAGACTTATCTAATCCTGTACGTTCCAACGCTTTATAAAAAACATTTAAATCAGGGTTACCAGATAGAGTTTCTATAAGTGAGGATTTATTTTGGCTTTCTTCCTGCTCATATTTATCACATGACGCAATGATGGTAAGTAACAATAGTAGAACTGCCAAATACCTGGAAATTATTTTTTTCATGTTTATTTTTTTTTAAATTATTATTTTAAAATTTACTAACAAATATTATGTCCATTAAATAAAACCAATATCGTCTAAGAAAATATTTGCTTCAGAACCATTTAAATCTCTAATATAAAGTCTTTTTACTGTTGTATCTGGCTCATCCAAATCTATAAGGTCTTTAACCGGAATGCTAATATGATTCCATTTACCCGGTTCTAGCTGAACTTCAATACCATACTTGTCTCCACTAGCCGTATTCTCATCTAATCCTTCTCCCGATTTAATAGAAAATCTTAAATTTCTAACTACATCGGGACGTATTGAAATTTTTAAATAAGTATATTCTTTTACATCTACCGGAGTAAAATCAATCCAAGCCAAACTCCATCCACTAGTTGTTCTTTTAATAGAATAAGTACCTCTACTTACCAGTTCTGTGCTGGCAAAATCTTCTGAACCTCCCCAATGACCTGAACCAACAGGAGTAGGACTACCTGAAAAATCATCTGCAAATAGGAAGTAATCGATACCTAATGATAATGGAGTGGATAAGCCATAAGCGCTTAATACTACTAAATCACCGGATTCATTAAAATCCTGAGGCACTTTTACCTGTATTTGTGTAGAAGTAGGTGTACCTATTACTTCTGCCTGAACACCTCCAATTGTTACTGAAATTGGCAGGTATGCTTTGATTGTTAATATATCCCCAGCCTCTGGTATTGCTTTTTCAGCATTTAAAATCTCCGGAGCCGGATTTGCAACTGGAAATGGATATACCAGAGTTCCAGCTTTTGTAAAAAATTTAAAGCTGTTATTTATTACCTTATTATTATACAAAATAGATGATGGTATAGTTACAAAAACTCCATTTTTTGTTACCATTGTTGCATTAAAAGAAATTTCAACATCATTATAGGTAATCTTCGATAATGTAGTTAAACCATTTCCTTTGATATAATACATATTTTCAAGGAAAGCTTCTTGAACAGGCTCAAGACTACCTACATAGTCTTCTACTATTGTTCTATTAATACTTTCAATGCTCAATATATTTTCACCAGAATCATCATTGTTGTCACAGGATGAAAAAACAAAAAGGACTATTAATAAAACAGTGAATAAACGAATAATTGGTTCTATTTTTTTCATGATTATTATTTATTTGTGTATGTAACTGGTGTGTCATTTAAACGTGGATTTTTTTGAACCTCGAAAGCCGGTATTGGAAAAATGAATGACGATGAACTTACAGAGGTTACATAATAGGAATTAACTATTGTTCCTCTATTTTGGCTCAAAATTATATCCACTGCAGAACTACGGTCGAATCTACATAAATCAAACCAATATTCTCCTTCAAAAGCAAGTTCTGCTCTTCGTTCTTTAAGTAATTGCAAGTCTGTTAGCTTAGTAGTATACCCTAGCAATCCTGCTCTTTTTCTTATAACATTTACTGCATTTATAGCATCTGGATCACTTGTTGAGGAATTACCAGCCAAAATAGCTTCTGCCAATATTAGAAATACTTCAGAATAACGCATAAGATAGGTGTTATTTGCATATCCGTGATTTTCTGGATCCTCATCGCCTGCATATTTACTACTTCTTCCAACAACGTATTTTTTTATGCCTGCTCCCGAGTTTTGCGCACCAAAAGCCTCATCTATCGCAGTATCATATGAAGACCCTTGCTTCGATTGAAGGTAATCGTATTTATCACCTTTAATCATATAAGTTTCTTTTCTTCTTTTATCTTCATAAGTAACGCCATTTAATTCGTAAATTTCAAAGGCAGTTTTCATTAAATCCTGAGAAGGAGCATAAACACCATTATAGGTAGCTGCGGTTAATGAAGAACTTCCCGCGTAAAGGGTATTACTATAATTTGCCGCTGAATATCCCCCGCCTGTAACCCACTGTATTGCCGCAACTGTTTCTTCATTATTATTGTTCGCTGTTGAATATAAATCTCCAAAAGATTTATTGCTTAATTCCGGACCTCCTAAAAGTTTAAATTCTCCAGAATTGATAACTTCCATTGCTAAATTTTTTGATAACGTAAATTTATTTTGATACAAATATACCTTTGCCAACATCGCTTTAGCCGAACCACTAGACACCCTGGCATTGCTAGCATAATCAGAAGTTCTAACTTTTGTTTTTAATAATTTGGATGCTTCAATCAAATCATTTTCAATAAATGCATAAATACTTGCAGTAGTATTTGGGGGTACATTATAATTATCAAAAAAATCATAACTATTTTCGATAATCGGAACCGGACCATAAAGTCTTACCAAATAAAAATAAGCTAAGGCTCTCATAAAATGTGCTTCTCCTAAAGCATTATCCGTAACACTTTGTGTTACATTAGGACCTACATATTTAGGTAAGTTTATCAGTACAGCATTAGATTGGGCTACTACGGAATAAAGACCTTTCCAAGCACCCAATAGGTTAGAATCAGTCGACCTGTATACCAGGGAACCAAAACTACCTGGATCAAAACCAGTCATATTACCAGAACTAATCTCTAACATGAGATGATATGGACCGTTGTAGAAATCAAACCAAGCGTTACAATATAGACTGTTTGTAGAGTTTTCAACCAATTTATCATTTTGATAAGCGGTCTCTAAAGTATAGGAATCTTCTTGCTTAACGTCAAGATAATCCTCATTACAAGATGCAATGGTAAAAAAGAATAATACTGCAAATGATTTGAGTATAATGTTATATGTTATATTATTTTTCATGGCTTTTTTTTAAAATTCAACATTTAAACCTAGTGTAATAGTTCTTGAAGAAGGATAACGTCCATTATCAACACCATTCAATAAGGCATCTTGATTGTATTTCCCTACTTCTGGGTCATAGCCGGAGTATTTAGTAAAGGTATATAAGTTTTGAACCCCTGAATAAATTCTCATATTAGTTAACCTAATTTTACTTAAAAGGTCTTTATTAAATGAATAAGACAAAGTAACATTTTGGATTCTTATATATGAACCATCTTCAATATATCGATCTGATATTTCTGCATTTGGTGAAGCGGCATCATTTCCGGATGGTCTTGGAATATTTGAATTTGTATTTTCCGGAGTCCAAAAGTTATTAGCTTCAAGCAATTGATTTGTATAATAAGCATTTTGAACTCCGGCACGTCTGGTTAGGTTTAAGACTTCATTACCCTGACTACCCTGAAGAAATACAGACAATTCGACTGCTTCATATTTAAACGAATTGGTAAATCCAAAAGTAAAATCGGGATGTGGAGTACCAATTTTGGTACGGTCATTATCATCAATATAACCATTGTTATCAACGTCCTTATAAAGTGCATCTCCTAAACGTGATTGCTCATAAGTGGTGCCTAATTTAACCAATGGAGCCTGCGCTAACTGCTCGTTGTTTTTAATAACACCAAGGTATTGAAAACCATAAAAATTACCTACTGATTCTCCAACAGTTGTATTGGTCACATTTCTTAAAGTATAGTCGTTTACATTAACAGAGCGCATAAGATTTGTTAAGCCATTTAAGGACAAGATTTTATTAACATACTTTGAAACTACTAAATTAGAACTCCACGAAAATTTTTCAGAGAAATTTTTAGTCATATTTAATGTTAAATCAAAACCTTTATTTTCCATATCTCCCAAATTTTTCCAAGGAGCATCAATACCTCCTGAATAAGAAGCAGAACCTGTTAGATAGGTCGGATAATCGGGTTGATATAAAAAGTCTTCCGAAAGTTTGCGATAAACATCTAAACTGACATTTAAAAATGAATTAAACATTGAAAAATCAACACCTAAATTGGTTTGTTTTGAAACCTCCCATTTTAAATCCGGATTTTGATAATTTGATATTGCAGTACCTAATCCTAAACCAGTAGTTATCGATTTTACTGTTTCGGTAAATCGGTTCCCAGGAATTTGCTGATTACCAGTATGCCCATAACCTGCTCTGAATTTAACATTATTAATGATTGATTTAGTTCCGCTCATAAATGGTTCTTCAGAAAGTTTCCAGTATCCAGAAATAGCAGGAAAATATCCCCATTGCTGTCCTTTGGCAAATTTAGAAGAGCCATCAGCCCTGAACGACCCTGAAATTCCATATTTGTTATTAATATCAAAATTCACCCTTGTAAAATACGAGTTCAATGTTGCAGAACCAGCATATCTGCCATCTAACAAAACTTTCTTAGGGTCTGCAAAAGCAATATCTCTGTTATCATTAGACAAAAATCCACTTCCTTTTAACCCATATCCGTTTGAATTAGAGTTATTTGCTTCCTGACCTAACAGCAATGTAAAATTGCTTTTTGAAAAGCTTTTATTGTATGTCAATAAGTTTTTAACATTAATGCTGTAATAATTTTGATGATTTGTATAAATCGTTGCTACTTCATTCTCCACTCTGCCCCATTTATAGCTTGGATTAAAAGCAAGACCATCAGAAAAATTAATATATGTTCCAATTTCAAATTTATACTCCAGTCCTTTTACAATATTCAAATTTGTAAACAGATTTGCAGAAAACTCCTTTCTTCTTAGTTCATTTGTTTTACTTAAAGCGGCTGCAACAGGATTTATAAAGTTAGTATAAGTAAAATCATCTGCCGGTGGTCCTGCATAAGTCCCATCAGCATTTTTAACTGCTAAATCCGGAGTTGCCAATAGAGTCGTGCTAATTATACCGTTATAAGAGCTATTTAATGTTATATTTTCCTTGCTTATTCCTCCGGAAACATTTAACCCAACTTTCAACCAATCCTTTACTTTCGCATCTATATTAGATCTAAACGTATATCTTTTAAATCCTGAGCCAATTACTGTACCTTCCTGATTGGTATAACCTCCTGAAAAATAATAGTTAATGTCGTTCTTTCCACCTGAAAAAGCTAATTGATGATTAATCATTACAGCATTTTTAAAAATTTCTTTTTGCCAATTCGTTCCTTCTCCTAATAAATCAGGAAAGGCAAATTCTGTTCTTGGACTTGAAGTTACTTCCCAAGGGTTAGCAGGATATTTTTGAAGCATGTTTTGAGCTCTCGCATATTCGCTTAAGTTCATCACATCCAAAAACTTTGTTTGTTGTTGTATAGACAAACTATTCTCATAACTCAACTTTCCACTACCTTTTTTTCCGGATTTTGTGGTAACTAAAACAACACCATTAGCTCCTCTGGAACCATAAATTGCTGTTGCAGAAGCATCTTTCAAAACATCAATAGACTCAATATCGTTTGGATTGAT
The DNA here is from genome assembly GCA_965650235.1 of uncultured Flavobacterium sp. Taxonomy (GTDB): domain Bacteria; phylum Bacteroidota; class Bacteroidia; order Flavobacteriales; family Flavobacteriaceae; genus Flavobacterium. The sequence continues at coordinate 17,847 of CBFGNY010000073.1, forward strand.
AAGTGCTAATGGACTTACAGTTACTTCACCCGAATTTGATAAGTTTGCACCTGCAACAGGAGATCTCCCTGAAGTTGACGAGTTTCTTGCGTCACCTGAAATTGGTATTCCATCAATAACATACAAAGGCTCATTTGTACCGGAAATAGATGTAAGTCCACGTATATTTACAGAAACAGAACTTCCCGGAGCCCCTGAACTATTAGTAACTGTGACTCCAGACAACTTACCTTGCATCATTTGGTCCAAACTTACTTTTGGTATATCCTCAAGATCTTTAGCTTTTATACTGGAAATAGCACCTGTTACATTAGATTTCTTCTGAGTTCCATAACCAATTACTACAACCTCTTTAAGATCCTCTGAAGTAGATTTTAAAACTACATTTATAGTGGTTTTTCCATTCACAGCTATCTTTTGAATATTAAATCCAATAAATGAAAATTGCAATGTAGCATTGGCAGGAGCATCAATTGTGTACTTACCATCAAAATTCGTTGAAACTGATGTTCGTTGCCCAACTACAGAAATATTTGCTCCGGGTATTGTCAACCCTTTATCATCGGATACAGTACCCGATATTTTGACCTGAGCAGTAATAAAATTACTAGTCAGTAACAAAAATAAAATCAATGGAATAGCTCTGTGATTAGCATTCCAATGAATAAAATTAGTCATTAGTTTTTTCATAATTAAGTGTTTGGTTAGTTTAAGTTTAATTTTTAAAACAGTAAAAAAGAGTTCATTTTTTAACTGTTTTATTTTAACAAATCTATAACAGAAGTTAACATGAAGTTAATAGTATTATATCATTTAATGATAATATTTTTACTTTAATATTTTAAAAAAACACATAGTGAAATAAAAACATTGTTTTTTTGAATTATTCGTAATTCAACCCCTCACAAACCAAACAACACACAATATTAATCAACGATTTACGAAAATTTACAACGATTTCGTTAAAAATAATATTTATTTATGAAAAAAAAGTATCATTATAAAATACGTTTCAATCCGGAAAAATCCTCCCTATATTGACTGGGAGTACAGTTTTTAATAGCTTTAAAACTACGATTGAAATTCGCAATATTATTAAACCCTGCTTTAAAAGCGACCTCAGAAACACTCATATCTTTCTCTACCAGCCAACGGGCAGCATACCCAATCCTAATATCATTAATATAGTTGACAAAGGTTTTTCCCGTTCGTTTTTTTATGAACCTGTTAAATGAAATCATAGACATGCTTGCAATACCAGCTACATCTTCAAGTGTTATTTTATCGGCAAAATGTTTTTGAACATATTCATACACTAACTTCATTTTATCGTAATCATCAAACGTATCATAATCTACAGTATAGGTAGAAAGTAATCGTTGATTTCTGGAATTTGCCAAATCATATAATAATGATGTTATTTCCAAAAAATAATCCATACCATCTAATTTTGAAAGCCTTACAAGCCTTGGCATCAATTCCTCGGCCACTTTCTTTGAGAATAAAATACCATGAATCGACCTGTTGAACATATCACGTATCGGATTCATAATACGTCTTGAAAGCAAAGATTCATGAAACAAATCATTATGAAACTGAATTGTGATCTCATGTATTTTTTTACTTGTACATTTATTTATTTCCCAGCCATGATATAAATTAGGTCCAATTAAAACCAGTTCGATATTATCAATTTCCTCAATATTATCTCCAACAACACGCTTGACACCTTTACCATTAAAAATAAAATTAATCTCAAATTCCGGATGATAATGTACTGGAAAATCAAAACTATCTTTTACTCTGTCGAAAACCAAAAAACTATCTCCACCAGACAACGGAGGGATTTCTCTATAAAAATTTTTAACACTGCTCATCTTTAAAATTATTTAGAAAGGAAATATTCATCTTTTTTAATTTGCAATAATATGATATATAATTGATAAAATAATATTAATTCTACTATAAACATCCCTTTATCTTTGAAAAATAGAATTATCATTTCTTTTAAAACAATACTGATAATAAATATTAATCATTATAAATATCAGATGTTTTTATAGTTTTAATAATTTTATAGAATAAACAGTAAAGAATTACCGATTAAAAAAAATGAAGTTTAATACTACATTACTATTTAGTTAATTATACTTTCTTGCAAAAAATCA
>CBFGNY010000074.1:0-19732 GCA_965650235.1 uncultured Flavobacterium sp.
TAGGATTTTTTATGATTCGCTACTACAGTTTAATGTTCGTAATTGCCTTTTTATTAGGGTGGTTCCTAATGAAAAAGATTTTCGAGCGCGAAAACGAATCTATTGACAAGTTAGATTCTTTATTCGTCTGGACCGTTTTAGCTACTTTAATTGGAGCTCGTTTAGGTCATGTATTATTTTACGACTGGGAATATTTTAGAAACCATTTACTTGAAATCTTCCTTCCTTTTAGATTCGAACCAGAATTTGAGTTTACTGGCTTTCAAGGCTTAGCAAGCCATGGTGCTGCCATTGCAATTATTATTGCTATGTATTACTACAGTAAAAAGATCTTAAAACGTTCGTTGTTGTGGATTCTTGACCGTGTAGTTATTCCGGTTGCGAGTGGTGCTATATTTGTTCGTTTAGGAAACTTTATGAATTCTGAAATCATCGGAAACGAAACAACATCTGCATTTGGAATTCGTTTTTTACATGACCAGTTCAGCAAAAATGAAGCTGTTAATGCAACTAAAATTGGTAATCCAAAAGAAGCATACACAGCCATAGCAACTGATCCTAAATTTGCTGATCTGTTAGCTCAGGTACCTGCAAAACATCCAACACAACTATATGAGGCATTTTGCTACATTTTCGTATTCGCAATCTTATTTTTCCTGTATTGGAAAACAAATGCAAGACTTAAATCAGGTTATTTATTCGGATTATTTTTAGTGCTTTTATTTGTGGTACGCTTTATAGTAGAATTTGTAAAAGAAAGTCAGGGAGGATTCGAAAACGAATTAGGATACTTCTCTACAGGTCAGTGGTTAAGTATTCCGTTTATAATAATTGGGCTTTTCTTTATTATTAGAGCACAGAGAAATCCTTTAGCAGCATCTTAAAAAATAAATTTAATAAAAAAATGTCCAATACTTTTTATAGTGTTGGACATTTTTTTTGCTATAAAACCAAGTCATATCTCCATAATCTAAACATATAAATCTCTTTATTTTCAGGAGCAGAAATTTATTTTCACAAGAACTTCAGTCTCGCTGTCCGTTATATCTTTTTCTGGATAAAAAACCAGAAAAAGGATACCACTGCCATCGAGGCTAAATTAGAAACCTCTTTTCCAAAAGTGATGATTTAATATCAAAAACTTATAAAAGAGTTTTTTTTTAAAATAAACAGCAACCTCAGATGTACATAAAAAAGGATAACTATCCGTGCAAAAAAAAGGAATATTGTTCTTAATTTTTAAATAATAATTTCTTTCTTCCATAAATGAAGACAAAAAAAAGATCCAACTTTCATTGGATCTTTTTCTATAATTAATTTTTAAAATTATGCATTATGCTTATCCTCTATTTTATGCTTATCATCACTTGCAATAGTGTCAACCAATACTGGTGTAGCAATAAACAATGAAGAATATGTTCCAACAACAATACCAATCAACATAGCAAAGATAAATCCTCTAATTGATTCCCCACCAAAAATAAACATCGTTAACAATACAATGATCATTGTTAAAGAAGTATTTAAGGTTCTTGACAATGTTGTATTAACAGACGCATTTACAATATCTTCAAAACTTCCTTTACGGTTTCCAATGATGAACTCTCTAACCCTGTCAAAAACAATTACAGTATCATTCATAGAGTAGCCAATAACGGTAAGAATTGCAGCGATAAAATGCTGATCCATTTCCATGTGGAAAGGCATAAATTTATAACATAAAGAGTAAATTCCTAATACAAAAATTACATCATGCGCTACAGCTAAAATAGCTCCTAATGAATACTGCCATTTACGGAAAGATATCATTAAGTATAAGAAAATAACTGCCAAAGCACCAAGTACAGCCCAATATGAATTTGTTTTAATGTCCTCAGAAATAGAAGCTCCAACTTTAGAAGCTTGTAAAACCCCAACTTTTTTACCGTCAAAAGTATTTGTAAATTTTTCATATGAAATATTAGTGAAATATTTTGACAATGCATTATACAATTTTTGATTCACTTCCTCGTCAACAGCTACTCCATCTTCCTTGATTTTGTATTTTGTCGTGATTTTCAACTGATCATCATCTCCTAAAATTTTAGCTTCAACCGGAGTTCCAAATGCCGTTGATAATTCATCAGAAACAACTGTAGGATCTACAGGCTTTTCAAATTTAACCTGGAAAGTTCTTCCTCCCACAAAATCAACTCCTTCATCTAATCCGTTAACGAAGAATATAGAAATTAAACTTACCACAACTACAATTGATGAGAAGATATAAGTGAATTTTTTGATTTTAATAAAGTCAAAATTGAAGTTAGTAAACCAATTTTTAGTAATGCTTGTAGAGAATGTCAAATCTCCTTTTCCTGCAATATTTCTGTCAATAAAAATTCTGGCAATAAAAATTGATGTAAACAATGAAGTTACAATACCAATAAGTAATGTCAAGGCAAAACCTTTAATTGGTCCCGTTCCAAATATAAAAAGGATTGCTCCGGTTAAAACGTGAGTAACGTTTGCGTCAATAATAGAACGCATTGCACCGTGCCAACCGTAAGACGAAGCAACAGCTTCAGACAATGATTTACCATCACGTAATTCTTCTTTTGCCCTTTCAAATATAATAATATTCGCATCTACTGCAGTACCCAATGTAAGAACGATACCTGCAATACCCGGCAAAGTTAATACAAAACCAAAACTTGCCATAATTCCGAAAAGGAAAAGCAAATTCAACAATAATGCAAGATTAGCATACCAACCTGCTTTACCATAATAGAATACCATCCATCCACAAACTAATAAAAATCCTAAGATAGATGAAATTGTTCCTGCATCAATTGCAGCCTGACCTAAAGATGGCCCTACAACAGTTGATTGAATAATATCTGCAGATGCGGGTAATTTACCTGCGTTTAATACGTTTGCTAAATCTTTAGTTTCAGCCACATCAAAAGAACCTGTAATTTCAGATCTTCCTCCTGCAATTGGACCACTTGTTACTCCTGGTGCAGAATAAACTACGTTATCCAAAACAATGGCAATATAACTTTTTTGAGAAAAAGCTCTTCCTGTCAATTCTTCCCAGATTTTAGCACCCTGGCTGTTCATTTGCATAGAAACAGCTGGTTTTCCTAATTGGTCAAAAGTATCTTTTGCATCAGTAACAACACCTCCGCTCATAGCAGGGGCATTATCTCTGTTTCCTTTTAAAGCATATAGTTCAACAGCCTCAATATCTTTTCCTTTGGCATCTTTTGTAGTAGTTGGTTTACTCCATACAAATTTTGCATTGTGCTGGTCTGCGCCTAATAAAACTCTGATTTCAGGTCTTTTAAAATACTCGTTAACAACTGCAGTATCTTTTGGTGCAAAATAACCTAAAACCGGTCCACCACCCTGACCAATCATTTTATCAAATAATGGATTATTTCCTTTTTTAGTGTCAAGTGAATCCTTAGCATCAGTCAATAAAGCATTCAATGAATCCTTAACCACAGCTTTAGTTTCTGTTTTTTTGATTTCAGTCTTTTTTAAAGCCTCGTTAGAAGCTACCAAAAAGTTTCCAATTTCTTCAATTTTATAAGTTTCCCAAAACTCTAATTGGGCTTTCCCTCCTAATAATTTTTTAATTCTATCAACATCTTTTGCTCCCGGAAGTTCTACTAAGATCCTTCCTGTTTCACCTAACTTTTGAACATTAGGCTGCGTAACTCCAAATTTATCGATACGCTCTCTAAGTACTTTAAAAGCACTTTCAACAGATTCATCAACTTTTCTCTTAATTACTTTTTGAGCTTCCGCATCAGACATTTGAAAATCGATACCGCCTTCTCCCTGTAAACTTCTGTTTGCAAAAATATCTGGTGAAGCTAATCTTGTAGTTCCGTTTGAATTTGCTTCAAAGGCTTCAAAAAACTTATTTAAATAAGTTTTGTTTCCTTCTAAGTTTGCACTTGCATCAGCTAATGACTTATTAAATACAGGGTTTTTAGAATTGTTGGCCAATCCTTTTAAAACATCCTTAATAGAAATTTGAAGAATCACGTTGATTCCCCCTTCTAAGTCAAGACCTTTATTTAATTGTTTGTTTTTTACTTCATTATAAGTAAAGTCCGTAAAACCAAGATTCAATACTTTTTCTTTACCAATAGAATCTAAATATTTTAATTCTTTATCAGGATTGTTTCCTGCAAAAGCTTTAGCTTCACTTTTGACGTTGTTAGCCACAAAAGTGAACGAAAGTTGGTAAATACTTACCAATGCAAATAGAATTGCGAAAAATTTAATAAGTCCTTTATTCTGCATTATTACTAAAAATTAATTATGTTTTATTTGTTTATTTGTTTTAAAGTCCCATAAAATAAGCCCTGACATGATTTTTAAAAACTAAAAAACGAAATCACGAATTACCACATTTTTTTTAAACCGAGCAAATATATAATTCTCGAAAAGATTAACCAATTTATTTATTAATTAATCTCAAAAAAAAGACTGCAAAAAGTGCAGTCCTTCTTAATTTTAACGGAAATCTTATACTAAAATGGATTTTAAGGCATCATTCATGCTTCTGACCGCATCTGCACTCTTAGCAAAAAGTTCCCTTTCCTTGTCATTTAACTGAATGTCTAAAATCTCTTCAACTCCGTTTTTACCAATTATACATGGCACTCCAATGCATATATCATTTTGCCCGTATTCTCCTTCTACAAAAACCGAACAGGCAATCATTTTCTTTTGATCGTTTAAAATACTGTCTACCAAAAAAGCAACCGAAGCACCTGGCGCATACCAGGCCGATGTTCCTAAAAGCCCTGTAAGTGTAGCTCCTCCAACCATAGTATCAGCGGCAACTTTTTGCAATACTTCTTCTGAAAGAAATTCTGTTACAGGAATACCATTATAAGATGCTAAACGGGTTAACGGAATCATAGTGGTGTCACCGTGACCTCCAATTACCATTGCAGAAATATCATTTGCAGGTTTATCCAAAGCTAAAGACAAATAGGTTCTAAAACGGGAACTATCAAGTGCGCCTCCCATACCAATTATTCTATTCTTAGGCAATCCCGTTGATTTTAAAGCTAAATAAGTCATCGTATCCATTGGATTAGAAACCACAACTATGATGGTATCAGGTGAATGTTTTAATACATTCTCAGCAACTGTTTTTACAATCCCTGCATTAATACCAATTAATTCTTCACGGGTCATTCCCGGTTTTCTTGGAATTCCGGATGTAATAACAACTACATCACTTCCGGCAGTTTTAGAATAATCATTGGTTACACCTGATACTTTGGTATTAAAACCAGTATTAGTTGCACATTGCATAATATCCAACGCTTTCCCTTCGGCAAAACCCTCTTTAATATCCAACAATACAACTTCGCTTGCAATTCCTCTATAAGAAATAACATCCGCACAAGTGGCTCCAACATTTCCTGCTCCTACAATGGTAACTTTCATATTTTATACTTTATTGGTTATCTATTTATGTTTATTTAGTTAATCGTTCATTTGGTTAATCGACTAAACGGTTAAACAAATAAACAACTTAACCTTTTAAGCGTCAATATTTGCATAAACTGCGTTTTTTTCAATAAACTCTCTACGTGGAGGTACTTCATCACCCATTAACATTGAGAAAACCTGATCAGCTTAAGCTAAACTATCAATATTTACCTGACGCAAAGTTCTGAAATTCGGGTCCATTGTGGTTTCCCATAATTGTTCTGCGTTCATCTCTCCAAGACCTTTATAACGTTGAATAGCAGCACTACCCCCCATTCTTTCGTTGGCCTGATCACGCTGAACGTCATTCCACGCATACTCTTTTTTATTCCCTTTTTTAACTAAATACAAAGGCGGTGCTGCAATGTAAACGTGACCTTCTTCGATCAGCTCTTTCATGAAACGGAAGAAGAACGTTAATATTAAGGTAGAAATGTGACTTCCATCGACATCAGCATCACACATGATTATCACTTTATGGTAACGGAGTTTCGAAAGGTTCAATGCTTTACTGTCTTCTTCCGTTCCTACGGTAACTCCAAGCGCTGTAAAAATATTTCTAATCTCTTCGTTTTCGAATACTTTATGCTGCATTGCTTTTTCTACGTTCAAAATCTTACCACGTAATGGCAAAATCGCCTGAAATGCACGATCACGGCCTTGTTTTGCTGTCCCGCCAGCCGAATCTCCCTCGACCAGGTAAACCTCACATCTTGCCGGATCCTGCTCAGAACAATCTGATAATTTTCCTGGCAATCCTCCGCCACCCATTACAGTTTTACGCTGTACCATTTCACGTGCTTTTTTAGCAGCGTGACGTGCCTGAGCAGCTAAAATTACTTTCTGAACAATGATTCTTGCATCATTTGGATTTTCTTCCAGATAATTCTCAATCATTTCACTTACGGCCTGGCTTACCGGCGAAACAACTTCTCTGTTTCCAAGTTTTGTTTTCGTCTGACCTTCAAACTGAGGTTCTGCAACTTTTACGGAAATAATTGCAGTTAATCCTTCACGAAAATCATCTCCGGAGATATCAAACTTCAATTTATCCAACATTCCGGATGCATCAGCATATTTCTTCAGGGATCTGGTTAAACCAGTTCTAAATCCCTGTAAATGTGTTCCTCCTTCGTGTGTGTTGATATTATTTACATAAGAAAAAATATTTTCAGTATAACTTGTATTATAAATTAAGGCAACCTCAACGGGGATTTCTCCTTTTTCATGATCCATAGAAATCACATGCGCAATAATAGGCTCACGATTTCCATCTAAGTAACGAATGTATTCTTTTAAGCCTTCATCAGAATGAAATACTTCACTTTTAAATTCCCCTTTTTCATCCACTTCTCTTTTATCTGTAAAAGTAATTGTGATTCCTTTGTTCAGGAAAGAAAGTTCACGCATACGAGCTGACAAAGTATCATAAGAGAACTCTGTAGTTTGAGTAAAGATAGTATTGTCTGGGTAAAAAGTCTGACGTGTACCTCTTTTATCTGTTTCTCCTATCTGTTTTACCGGATATAATGATTTTCCTCTTTCGTATTCCTGCTCATAAATTTTACCATCTCTGAAAACAGTAGATTTCATATGAACAGAAAGTGCATTTACAACTGAAACCCCAACACCGTGTAAACCTCCCGAAACCTTATAAGAATCTTTATCGAATTTACCTCCGGCACCAATTTTAGTCATTACAACCTCAAGTGCAGAAACTCCTTCTTTTTTATGTAAATCAACCGGTATACCACGACCATTATCTTCAACTGTTACTGAACCGTCTTCGTTAATTGCAACACCAATAGTATCACAATGTCCTCCCATCGCCTCATCAATAGAGTTATCAACAACCTCATAAACCAAATGGTGCAGCCCTCGAACCCCTACATCCCCTATATACATCGATGGACGCATTCTTACGTGCTCCATTCCTTCTAATGCCTGAATACTATCTGCTGAATAATTGTTCTTCTTGATTTCTTCGCTCATATAATTTATTCTAAAAATGTAATTATTGTCTAACACGCAAATATATAAAAACGCAATTTATATATACCCTAAAATACCATTTAAAGCATCTAAGTTATCAACACAATTATTAAAAATTGTAAAAAATAAATTCCAAATTCTAAAAATTAACCTCATAAAAAACAAATTTCAATTTTAAAATTCCAAATTCCAGCTTTTAAAGATTCTAATCATTTTGACTACTTAAATAAAAAAATCCGAAACTGACATTCATAGATGTAGTTTCGGATCTTTTATTTTTAACTCCTATTTGGAATTTGGGATTTATTTATTTTTGAATTTTAAACTCCTATACCGCAATCCCTTGTTTCGAAATTTCAGTATCTGCTTTCAGATGTGCTGCATTTGCTCTTCCGCTTGGATCAGGATTATCCTGCCATTTTGGAATCCATTTTCTGACAGTCTGAGCCGCACTAACTTGTGGATAATATTTATGAAAAATGGATCGGTACAAATAAGCTTCTTTTGTTGTTGGCGAATTGTACGGGAACTCTACTGCAGCTCCTGCCAATTGCTCATCTGAAACTTGTGAAGCACAATATTCAATTAATCCATCAACCCAATTATAACCTACCCCATCTGAAAATTGCTCTTTTTGTCTCCATAATATTTCGGAGGGCAAATAAGGGTCTTCCGGCGTATCAAATGCTTTTCTTAAAATATATTTTTCAACAGCTTCATATGTTTTTGGTTGTTTTTCTTCTGTCTTAATTCGGATTGCGACATCTAGAAAACCCTTATCCAAAAATGGAACCCTGGCTTCTAAACCATGCGCCATTGTCGATTTATCTGCTCGTAATATGTCAGCAGTAAACAATTTCTGGACCCTTTCAATAGTTTCCTTTTGAAACTCCTCAGAAGACGGTGCATTTCTAAAATACAAATGGCCTCCAAAAACTTCATCAGCACCTTCACCTGAAAGAATCACTTTTATTCCTTTTTCTTTTACAGCCTTGGCCAACAAATACATTGGCACACCTGACCGCACTGAAATAATATCATACGTTTCAATGTGATAAATTAATTTCTCTAAAATTTCTACACCCTCTTCAACCGTAAAATAAATTTCATGATGTTCTGTCCCTAAAAATTCTGCTGCTTTTCTGGCAGCAATATTATCTGGCGAATTAGCATCTAAACCAATAGAAAAAGAATGTAATTTTTCATTACTTCCAGCCAATAATCGGGATGCAATAGCCGAAGTCAACGATGAATCCAAACCTCCTGAAAGCAATACTCCAACCGGAACATCACCAACTAAACGTTTACGGGTAGCCTCAATTAAAGACTCTCTGATCAAATCTAAATCAAGGGGCTGATTTGCATTTTCATATTCTTCGTACTCAGGTTCATAATATTTTACAAAACCTGTTTTTGCCGTATAGTAATGTCCGGGAGGAAAAGTCGAAAAAGACTTGCACTGATCAGCAATTGATTTCATTTCTGAAGAAAAATAAATTCTTCCTCTTTCATCTAATCCATAATACAAAGGCTTAACTCCTATTGGATCTCTCCCTGCAATATAATCATCTCCATCGACAACTATAAAGGCAAAATCCCCATCCAGTAAATTACAAAAATCGTAACCAAATTCTTCATATAGATGCACAATTACTTCCGAATCTGATTTTGTTCTAAATGTGTGATGTTTTAAAATTCCTTCTCTTAATTCCTGATGGTTATAAATTTCTCCATTATGAACCATCCAAGCATTTTTAGAACCCTGAATTGGCTGCTTGCCAGAATGCAAATCTATAATAGACATACGTTCACTGGCTAAAATGCTTCCATTTTCCATAATACGTAAATCACTATCATCTGCTCCACGATGCGACATTCTTTTAGAAAGTTCTTTTACGAGTTGCGAGTCTTTTCCTTTACCAATAACGGCTAATATCCCACCCATACTATTCTGTTTTATTATATATTTTATTCTTTTTTCACCTTCAATTACTAAATTTTTTCTTCGGCGAAAGCCAAATATAAAAAATTCAAATAAACATTTAACTTACAACCTATTAAACTCACAAAATAAAATATTCTAAGAAGTTTTATAAACGAAGAAAAACGTTCTCAAAAAGAGAACGCTTCTTCTATAATTATTAAATTCTAAACTTTTATGCCTTTTGGTATGCATCATCATGCACACTGGCAACTGCTCTACCTGATGGATCGTTCATGTTCTTGAAAGCCTCATCCCACTCCAAAGCAATTTTTGTACTACAAGCCACACTAGCTTCCTGAGGTACGGATAATGCTGCTGCATCACTTGGAAAATGTTCTGCAAAAATAGAACGGTAGTAATACTCTTCTTTTGAAGTTGGAGTTTGTAATGGAAACTTATATTTCGCATTTGCCAGTTGCTCATCTGAAACTGCTTCAGCAACTACTTCTTTCAAAGTGTCAATCCAGCTATATCCTACTCCGTCAGAAAATTGCTCTTTTTGTCTCCATGCTACACTTTCCGGCAACATATCTTCAAAAGCTTTACGAACTACCCATTTTTCCATTGGGTGTTCTTTGTTGATCATTTTATCCCGAGGGTTGATGCGCATTGCAACATCCATGAATTCTTTATCTAAGAATGGTACACGACCTTCGATTCCCCATGCTGCTAAACTTTTGTTTGCACGTAAACAATCATACATATGTAATTTACCCAATTTACGAACGTTTTCTTCGTGGAATTCTCTTGCATTTGGTGCCTTGTGAAAATATAGATATCCACCAAACAACTCATCTGCACCTTCACCAGACAATACCATTTTGATTCCCATTGATTTGATAACCCTTGCCATTAACCACATTGGAGTTGAAGCTCTAACAGTAGTTACATCATATGTTTCAAGGTTGTAAATTACATCACGAACCGCATCTAAGCCTTCCTGAATAGTGAATTTAATTTCGTGGTGAATAGTTCCGATATGTTTTGCTACAACTTGCGCCGCTGCTAAATCAGGAGAACCTTCTAATCCTACTGAAAAAGAGTGCAATTGCGGATACCAGGCATCTGTAGTATCATCTGACTCAATACGTTTTTGCGCATATTTTTTGGCTACAGCCGAAGTAATAGACGAATCCAAACCTCCAGAAAGTAATACTCCGTAAGGAACGTCACTCATTAATTGTCTGTGAACCGCTGCTTCTAAAGCTTCTTTAATAGCAGGAATACTTGTTTCGTTATCTTTTACTGCATCATATTCTGTCCAGTCTCTTTTGTACCATTGTACAAATTCACCGTCTTTGCTTGTCATATAATGTCCCGGAGGAAACAATTGGATTTTTGTACAGTATCCTTCTAAAGCTTTCAATTCTGAAGCTACATAGAAAGTTCCGTCCTGATCCCAACCTATGTATAATGGAATAATCCCCATGTGGTCACGAGCGATAAAGTACTCATCTTTTTCTACATCATAAATTGCAAATCCGAAGATTCCGTTCATTTCGTCTACAAAATGAGGTCCTTTTTCTTTGTAAAGAGCCAGAATAACTTCGCAGTCACTTTCAGTTTGAAAGTTATATTTTCCTTCAAATTGTTTACGCAATTCTCTGTGGTTGTAGATTTCACCGTTTGCAGCCAAAACCAATTTTTTATCTTCAGTAAATAATGGTTGCTTTCCTGAAGCAGGATCAACAATTGCCAAACGCTCATGAGAAAGAATTGCTTTTTCATTACTGTAAATACCGCTCCAGTCCGGTCCGCGGTGACGAATGATTTTAGACATTTCTAATACCTGAGGTCTTAATGTTTCGGCTTTTTGTTTTAGGTCAAAGGCACATACGATTCCACACATAATTCTATATTTTTATTTTTAAATTTTATTTTGATAGGGCAAAGATGGGGTATTGATTACAATTGAAAAACATAAATAGCAATATAAATTACAAATATTAATCAAAATAATCAATTTACATACTAAATGTAAAAATTTAATATAAAAAAAAGCCTTAAACTTGAAAATTTTAATTTTGAACACAAATAAACCGTAAAACAGAAAGCTTTAAAAAGATTTTTGAATTATACTTTACAATATTAAAAATGATAAAAACTCCTCAAAGAACGGATTAAAATCCGTCCCTACAATATGTTTCGAGCCTAAGGCTCTTTATGTAAAATTCCAGAGGAAGGGATTATTTTTAAGCAACATTTAATCCGTTGAAACGTAAAACAAACAAGATCATAAATTCCATAGAACAGAATTATAAATCTGCCAATCTTTGAGAGACTTCGACTCCGCTCTGTCTGACAAGATTGGCCATAATCTTTTTTAATCTTCTCAAATCTGCAAAATCTGCGTGAAACAACATTTACAAGACACTTTCAATAATATAATGCGTCTTATTAATCTCAAAAGTGAACCCAACTTTATTGCCCATTAAATGAGTTCCCAAAGGTGATTGCGGAGAAAGTGCAATTACGTTCACACCATCAATAGTTATTTTAGGAAGTGCCACACTCAAATATAAATATATTCCATTTGCTTTTACCAAACTTCCTGAAATAATGTTTTCTGTTATTTTTGACGAATCAATTTTGTCTAAAACGGCTTTTTGGGTTATTGCTTCTTTTAATTTATTGGTAAGTTTTTCCTGTTCGATATGCATCATTGACAATGCAGTTTCGTGTTTATCGCCGGCAGAGCCTTTAGCATCGTTTTTAGAATCTTCGGTCAAAGCCGAAATCATATCCCTGAAGACATCAATGCGGTCCTGAACCATTTGCAGATAATGAGAATGTATTTTTTGTTTGAAAGTCATTTTTTAAAAAGTACAGAGGTTCTAAGTTACAAAGATGCAAAGGTTTTTGGCTGCCGCAAAGCAAGTCGCATTTATTTATTGGAATTTTAAATCATATTGATTTTCTTCTCTGTGAAAAAATTAACACGATGTTTTTTAATTTTAAATAAACAATCTATAATTTTAACAAATTAATTAATTTAATCAATTTCTATGAAAACATCTACATTTATTGCCTCAGTTGCATTTGGAATTACCATGCTTTTATCATCAAATGCCAATGCTCAAAAATTCCCTGATTTGGATAAAAGTCCCATGGATATGGCGTCTTACCCTAATGATTACAAAGACCCTGCTAAACTTGTTCGTATTATCTACAGCCGTCCCCAATTAAAGGGCAGAGAGCTAAGTTCATTAATCCCAGAAGGAAAAGTTTGGAGAACCGGAGCTAATGAAGCTGCTGAAATTACATTTTATAAAGACATGAAATTAGGCGATAAAAAAATTAAAGCAGGATCTTACACTTTATATCTTTTGCCTCAAAAAGATGCCTGTACTGTAATTCTTAGCAAAGATTTGAATGCATGGGGTTCTTATAGTTATAAAGAATCGAATGATGTTGCGAGATTGAGCGTTCCGGTTACTGAAGGAACTGATTCACTTGAAGCTTTTTCAATGGTTTTCACTAAAGCTGACAAAGGAGTTACTTTGAATATCGGATGGGATAAAGTTAGAGTTGCTGTTCCATTTACAGAATAAAAAAGTCTTAACTTCAAAAAAATAGCTTCCTAATTTGGAAGCTATTTTTTTATAATCACCATTAAAATCTTAGAAATCGAATTTATAATTTGCTCCTCCTAAAACCTGAAACCCTTGCACAGGATAATTCAGCCATTTTTCGTAAGCCTGATTTCCGATATTGTTTAGTTTCAAGAAGAAAGTTAAGCGCTCACTGAATTTGTATCCCAAATGCGCATTGGCATCAAAATAACTCTTTAATGTAACTTCGGCTGGAGCTGTTGCAGAAAATAAATTAGCCTGCATGTCTTTACGTTCCCCAACATAAAAAACATTTAAGCCTGCGTACCATTGTCTGGTGATATTTACATCCAGATTAGAACTTAATTTTATTGTTGGCAAATTCCATGCTTCTGCAGGTGCATCAGCTTTATAACTATTGAAGGTTCCGTTGATTCCAAAAGTTACTTTTTCAGAGAAATCAGCTTTTAATTCTGCATAAAAGCGAAGCGTCCTGATGTCTTCGTAAACAACTCCAAAAGAGTTTCCGTAAGCGTAATTTTCATTTGAAAAATCTTCTGTATAATCATTGCTTTTAAACAAGGCCTTGTTTTTCTCATTCAAATAAGAACCCGTCAAATTATAGCTTACATTGTTTGCTAATTTACCTTTCAAACCAGCAAAGGCATTATATTGAGTACTTGACGGTCTCATGTCTAAAGTTGGCGACAAAAACGGATTTTCAGTCACAAAATCAGCATATGAATTCTGATTTAAACTTCCGTTTACTCCCGTGTAAAAAATCATTAAATCCCCAACCAATTTATAGGAGGCGTTTACTTTTGGATAGATATAAAACCTATTTCCATTATTTTCAGAATCCAATGCATAATATAATCCTGCTCCTAATTCTAAGGTCCATTCGTTTTCAGTAACAACAAAACTTGGTTCGATTCCAAAATTGGTTAAACTATATTTTAGAGGATCTGTGTTCGTCTTAAAGTAGCTGTTTTCGAAACTTCCGCTCACGTGGTCAATAATCACATTTGTATTAATTGACTGATCCATTACATCAACTTTAAAAGTCGGTTTAAGGTAAAAACGATTTTCTGAAGAAGAAAAATTATCTGAAAAATGCGTGAACCTGGTTGCAATTTTACTAAAAACGCTTTCATTAAACTCCATGTTTCCTCCCAAAGAAATAGTATTATAAGAATGATTAGGGTTAATTTTATTTATCAAATCAAAACGCTCATCAGGAAGTAAAGCCGAACCAAAGTCTGCAGGTAAACCGTACCAATTATAAATTTGATTCTGATAACCTAACTCAATATTCCATGACATGTCATTATAGTTTGCTCCATATCCAATGTTTAATCCTGTATCATAAAACTCATCATTTAAAAGAACATCCTTAATTCCGCCCTGTGATGAATGGTGACGAAACATACCTGATACATAATCGTCATTCCCCAAATCCTGATTAACGAACAATTCTGCATTCAGCGTGCTGTAATTCCCAACCCCCAAAGTTGCATAATTATTAAACAGACGTTCCGGTCTTGTTTTGTCTACTCCTACCGCATTACCTTTTGAAGGTGTAAAAGTCGAAGCTACCGGAACTGACAAAATACTATACTTTATGGTTTCCTTGGCCTGATTTCCTGAGTCGTCAAGCGATGGGGTTTCTTTCACTTTATAAGCATCTGATATAGTTGGCGAATAAGGTTTTACCACATTTACAGTTTCAGTACCAATGGTTTCTTGTGAAAACGAAAGCTGAAAAACAAACAGCAAAATCAAGATGATAGTTTTATTCTGGAAATTAATTTTCATATTTTATTTTTTTGAGAACAAAGAGAAAAGAATATAGAGAATAGACTTTGTACTAAATCTATCTACTCGTCCAACAATCTTTTTTCTTTATTCTATTCTCTATATTCTTTATTATAAATCTTTTTTCTATTCTCTAAAATTAAATCTCCCACTCACCTTTGGCAATAAACTGGGCATTTCCTCCTATTTTAATATCAAATTCGTTTTCGGTTAATTTTCCTTTAAAATGAATTTGCGAAGGACGGTTTATATAATCTCCCTGATAATTGATTAATTCTAATTCAGGTTTATGATTTTTTAAAAGATACGCCTGTAAACATGTACTCGCGCTTCCTGTAGCTGCATCTTCAACTAACTGATTGTGTTCAATACACAACATTCTGCTATATAATTTTGAACCTTCTAAGTAATAAAAATATAGGGCTCGATGAGTTGTTTTGCAATGCTTTTTCAGCCACTCATCTGTTTTATCTTTGTCTAAGACCAAATTTTCCAATGCTCTTTTACTGCTTAACCCAACCATAACAAAGGCACTTCCGGTTGTTACTTCCTGAATTGGAAATTGATTTTCAAAATCACTATTTTTCAGATTACTGAACAATGTAAAGTCTTCTTTTGAAAAAACATCCCAAAACTTTGGCTGTGCCGCTTTTAACCAAATCAAATCCTCAGATTGCTGAATAGCAATTGGCCCAATCGGAACATTTAATTTTATATTTTCAGGAGAATTATCAAATATTTTATTGATCAAAACCCATGAAGTCCCAATGATAGGATGACCCGCAAACTGCATTTCCTGAGAAGGTGTATATATTTTAATTTCTGCCTTATTATTTTCTTTATCCAGCTTGGTCACAAAAGTGCTCTCTGCAAAATTAATTTCGCGTGCAATCTTTTGCATTTCATCTGAACTTAAATTTCCTGCATCTAAAAAAACAGCCAATTGATTTCCGGCATATTTTTTATCTGTAAAAACATCAACTATATAAAAAGGTAAACTCATTTTTTTTCTTTTTTAGAATAAAGAGTAAAGAACAAAGAATATAGACTTCCAATCTTTGCTCTTTATTCTTTGTTCTTATTTGCTGATAGACGAATTCGTTTTGGATTCTTCTAATTTGATTGCACTTAACTCCTTTTTCGCTTCTTCAACGACATCGGGATAATCTGTAAAATTATTTATTACATTATCTAAAATATAGGTGGCCTGATAGCTGTCTTTTAATCCATAGAAGTTTTTAGCCATCAAAACCAAACTCTTGGCTCCGTAATATTTGTAACCGGAATAGTTTTTTGCCAGTTTTTGAACTGATACATTCGATGCATCAAATTTGCCTTCTTTAGTTTTAAAATAGGCATCATAATATAAGGCTTCAACGGCTAATTCACCCTTTGATGTTGCTGCCAATTTAGCGTAAGCTGCCTTAGCTTTTTCTTCGTCACCGGTTTGCATTGCGGCACGTGCTACAATAATTTGTGCATCTGATTTGACATTCGAATCCGCTTTTGCACTCTGAAGAATTTTATCGGCATAAAGAACTGAATTGTTATAATCTTTTTTGTCATAATAACATTTCATCAAGTTTGCCTGGGCAAAACTTTTGTTTTGAGGATAATCTGCTTCGTTTTCCAAACGTTGAAGAACTGGGATTGACTTATCACAATCTTTGGTTTTTAAGTAAATTTGTGACAATCTTGTTAATGACTGTTCTGTAAATTCGCTTCTTGGCTGATCAATTACATATTGGTAATTTGCTATTGATTTAGTTTCTGAACCCTCTGCATAAAGTAATTGTGCCAAATAAAAGTTAGCCTGCAATGAGTGCATTCCAGAAGGAAATTTGCTTACATATCCTGTAAAGCCAACAATTGCCTGCTTGCTGTTATTTTGGCTATATTGCCTAAAAGCACCTTCATAAGTATCATTATCCAAATCAACATCTGTAACCGAAACAAAATCAAGGGTACGTACCCACACTGCATATTCATCAACTTTTCCTGAATCTACATAAATTAATCTCGCTGTAGAAACGGCTTCTAAAGCTTCTGGTGTTCTTGGAAATTCTGCTGTTACTTTTTTGAATTTCACTAAAGCAAGTTCGCTTCGATCTGAATTGTAATAAATTAAGCCTTGTCTTAAAATTGATTTTGAAGTAAATGATCCATTTTTATATTCAGAAATCAACTGATCGTATGTTTTAATCGCAACGTCGTTCTTTTTGTCTGCAACATAGGTATTTGCCAATTCGAACAATACATCATCACGATATTCTGATTTTTTGTACATCAGAAGGAAATTTTTCAACTCATCGATTTTTTTATCGTTTCTCGACATAAATCCATAAGAAAGCGCTTTTTGAAACTGTGCATAATCAGCATCCACACCTTTAGCATCCATTACTTTGGAGTAAGCTTCCATCGCCTGACTGTATTTTGAAGTTACAAATCGGCAATCAGCCAAACGTAAATAGGAATCATTTAAACGAACCTTATCACCTTTCGAGTTATCAATTTGAGCCTGAAATGAATTGGCAGCCTGATCATATTCTTTTAGTTTAAAATAAGTGTAGCCAATATTATAATTGATGTTTTTATATTCCTCAGTTGTTTTGGCTCCGGCTAAACCTGCAAACTGCTTGTAGCTTAACAATGCATTTTGAAAATCATCTGTTACATATTCAGATTCTGCTTTCCAAAAGGTTGCACGGGCAGTAAAGTCAGGATCTTTTTGTTCCTTAGCAGCACTACTAAACATTTTTAGTGCTTCCCGATAATTAGATTCATTATATAATTCTACACCTCTGTAAAAAAGCACTTTTTGATAGGCCAATTTATTTTCCGGCGTTCTGTTTTTCTCTAATAAAACCAAAGCTTCTTTGTAGTTTTTAGAAGAGATATAAGAGTCAACCAATAGTTTTTCTATTTCTGACCTGCTTGAATTATTTGGATATTTTTTTAAGAAATCAAGTAAAACTCCGGGAATGGTCTGATATGCGTTTCCAATTTCATAACTCAACTTGGCATAATTTAAAGCGGCATCTTCCTGAATTTGAGCATTAAAAACCATTTCAGAAGCATTTTTAAAAGCGTTTAAAGCTTCTTGTTTTCTTCCTGTATTCAAATACGCCAAACCTAAATGGTAATAGGCATTTTGTGCCACAAAATCTTTTCCTTCAATAATTTTATTGAATTGAGAAATGGCTTTTTCATATTCTTTTTGCTGATAATAAGCATAACCTAATTGGTAGAAATCGGTATTGTTCCACTTTCCTTTTTTACCTGAATATTGCTCCAGAAAAGGAATCGCTTTGCCGTATTGTTTTAGGTTGAAATAGCTTTCTCCGATGATTTTGTTCAATTCTGATTTTTCAATCGCATTTGATTTGCTCATGGCAGCCTGACCCAAATCGATTGCTTTTTGAAAATTACCTAATTTAAAATTCATATCAGCCTGAAAATAGGAAAGCCTCTCTTTGTATTTTTCTTCGCCGGAAACTTCATCAAAATATTTGGTCGCTTCTTTATAGTCATCGCCTTCATAGGCCATAAACCCCAAATAATATTTGGCTTGAGAACCAAACTCCGGAGAATTGACAACTTTGTTAAAATAAGCTGTCGCCTCTTTTTTGTTCTTGGCATTAAAATAACTGTATCCTTTTTGAAAATTGAACTTATCCAAATCTGATCTGCTCATATAACTTTCGTCGACCCTGTCAAACCATTGCAGTGCTTTTGGATAATTTCCCTGCTCGAAGAAAAAGTGTGCTACCTCAATATATGCCTGATTTTGCTTGGTACTTGTTGGATATTCTTCAACAAATTTTTCCATCAGCTCATCGGCATTTGCCTGATTGGTCCTAATGGCACAATTGGCAATATAATAGGCACAATCAGATTTAACTTCTTCTGTAACAGCCTGGTCTTTCACATATTCAAAGATATGTTTTGCCGAGGCGTATTGTTTGTCATTATATAAAGCCAGTGCTTTGTCAAAATCCTTTAAGTCGTAGGTATAGATAGCTGATTTTTGTGCCGAAACCATAGCCGAAAAAAGGACGAATGGTATTAAAAAGAACCAGAAAAGTTTACGCATTTTTAATTGTATTTAGTATTCAAATGTATCATTTTATACCGTTTATAACGAAACGTTTATTGTATTTATTATAAACAAATATTTTAACTGTTATAATTTCACAGCTTGTAAAACCTCAAAATATTGGTTCTCAAACTTATTAAATATAAGAAATTAAATCGCTAAATATATTGTCTCCTCTATTAATTTTTAATTTCTTACAAAGCTAAACACGATGGTTCACGGAGACTGCATTAAGGATGGAAGCGGCATCCTTTTGCCGGCTTCTTTAGCCGGCAAAAGATACAGCGGACAGCCTGACCCGCTTTTTCGCGGGTAATGCCCAAAACAATAACCAAATTTTCCAAATAGAATTTCTAAGAAATCATTAAATTTTATTTTGAATCCAAGCGTTAACTTATTACTTTTACATTCAAATTAATTTTATTATGTCAGAAACCGTACTATCTCTTAAGGATGTCACTATATATCAGGAAGGAAGAAAAATTTTATCCCATATTAATTTAGAAGTTCAGCATGGTGAATTTATCTATATTATTGGAAAAACAGGATCTGGGAAAAGTAGTTTCATGAAAACGCTGTATGGTGATCTGCCTTTTTCTGAAGGTGAAGGACATATTGTCGAATTTGATTTGGCTGCTTTGAAAGAAAGTCAGATTCCATATCTAAGACGTAAAATCGGAATTGTATTTCAGGATTTCAAATTACTACCGGACAGGACTGTAAAAGACAATATGTTATTTGTTCTTAAAGCAACCGGCTGGGTAGAAAAAGAAGCCATGCAAAACAAAATCG
>CBFGNY010000075.1:0-19649 GCA_965650235.1 uncultured Flavobacterium sp.
TCAACACACCACCCCATTGTTAATTTAGAATATTGTTTCATGATTTCAAATTCCTGTACCGGTCCGTGACAAGTCTGACATTCAACACCAGCAACAGAAACGTGTTGTGAGTGATTGAAATATACGAAATCAGGTAGATTGTGAATACGAACCCATTTTACAGGTTTAGTTTTTCCAGTATACTCTTGTTTAGTTTTATCCCAACCAACAGCATCGTATAACTTTTGAATTTCACCATCATAAAATGCTTTACTATACTCAGCAGTAGCTGTAGTTTCAGCAACTTCAGAAATATTCTTATGACAGTTCATACAAACATTCAACGAAGGAATACCTGCATTTTTACTTACACGCGCCGCAGAGTGACAATATTTACAATTGATTTCGTTATCACCAGCGTGAATTTTGTGCGAATAGTGAATTGGCTGAATTGGGGCATAATCCTGATCTACACCAACCTGCATGAAAAATCCATACACAAAATAACCACTTGCTAAAAGTAAGAATATAGAAGTAACTAATACTAAAAATTGATTTCTTGCAAAAGCTTTCCAAATAGGAGTTCTTGATTCTTTTGGAGCAACCACAATACCATTATTAGCAGCAACTTTAGTCAATACTTTGTTCACCATGAACAACATCACAACTAAAATAGCCATGACAAGAGCAAGAGCACCTAAAATAATGTTATTAGAAATCCCACCACCATCAACATTGCTGCCAGGAGGAGTAGCCGCACCACCAGCAGGAGGAGTAGCCTCAGCTTTTACTTCAGAAGTATAAGCAATAATATTGTCAATATCTCCATCAGATAATTGAGGAAAAGGAGTCATTACGGACCTATTATTTTCTTCAAAAAGTTTTACTGCAACAGGATCACCTGACTTAATCATATCAGAACTGTTACGCACCCATTTATAAAGCCAGGCTTTATCATGTTTACCAGCAACTCCTCGTAAAGCAGGACCTGTTGACTTAGCGTCTAATTTGTGACATGCAGCGCAATTTGCATTAAAAAGTTCCTTACCCTTTACCGGATCACCATCTGTAGTTGCAGCCGGAGCAGCAGCTTCAGGCGCTGCAGGAGCAGCAACAGCATCTTGAGCAAATGACGTTAGGGAGAAAATCATCGTTAGCGATAAGCTAATCAGCAATTTTCTTGAGATCGAATTATGGTTACCCACCTTTTTCATATAGTATAATAATTATCTACTAATTTTGGTATGATTTTTTCTGTATTAAATAATCAAAAATCGATACCCTCTTTTAAAACTTGCACAAAAATACAATTTAAGTACTATTCTCAAAACCTTAAAATAGTCATAAATATCAATTTATATCAATTCTAAATAATACGAACGTTTCACATATAAATTTTAAATACTACTTTTGCACAAAAACCATCACATTATGAGAATTTTAACCCCTTCGAAAAATATTTTAGTGTTAATTTCTATGCTTGCTTTAACACATACTATTAATGCTCAAGACCAAAATATTACCTTGACACAAGACCCAAAATTTGAACAATTACTGAATGACAAACGTAAAATTAACACGTCAATTAGTACCAACGACACTTACAAAATTCAAATCTTTAGCGGAAAAAGTGAAGAAGCAAAAAAGACATTATCTAATTTTAAAAGAGAATTTAACCCGATAGACGGCACCATAATATTCAATACTCCAAACTACAAAGTTGTTGTTGGCAATTTTAAAACAAGAATTGAAGCTGAACGAAATTTGGAGGAAATCAAAAAAAAATACAACAGCGTTTTTCTTCTCAAACCCGGCAGATAGAAATCATTTAACAAATCAAAAGACTACTGGAAAAGTAGTCTTTTTTTATACCCTATTTTGAATAAATTGAACAGAAACACCTTGCCATACAAATTGTCTATATTTATCAATTTAAACCAATATTTCGACACACATAGATAAGTACATTTCTACTTCCCGCCAACAGGACGAACTATAGTAGTTGATACAAAAAAAGTCCCAACTTTCATTGGGACTTATAATTTCTAATATTGAATATTATTTCAATTTCTTTTTAATTGCAACCTCATGGTATGCTTCAATAACATCTCTTTCTTCGATGTCATTGTAACCTTTAATCTGAATACCACAATCGTATCCTTTAGAAACCTCTTTAACATCATCTTTAAATCGTTTTAATGCTACAAGCTCACCTGTATGCACTACTACTCCCTCTCTGATAACCCTAATTTTAGAAGTTCTCATAATTTTACCATCCATCACCATACATCCTGCAATAGAACCTACTTTAGAAATTTTGAAAATCTCGCGAATTTCAGCAGTTCCTAAAATTTCTTCTTTCATCTCAGGCGCCAACATTCCTTCCATTGCATCCTTCAAGTCATCGATAGCAGCGTAGATAATAGAATAATAACGGATATCAATTTCTTCTTTATCTGCAAGTTGTCTCGCATTTCCAGCAGGACGAACGTTAAATCCGATAATGATTGCATCAGACGCAGAAGCCAACATAACGTCAGTCTCCGTAATTGCTCCAACACCTTTATGGATAATATTAATTTGAACTTCTTCAGTAGAAAGTTTAGAAAACGAATCTGATAATGCTTCAACAGATCCATCAACGTCTCCTTTAAGGATCACGTTCAATTCTTTAAACTGACCAAGAGCAATACGACGACCAATTTCATCAAGTGTAATATGACGTTGTGTACGTACAGATTGTTCACGCATTAATTGAGAACGTTTCGATGCAATTTGTTTTGCTTCTTTTTCATCTTCAAACACATTAAACTTATCACCTGCAGTTGCAGCACCATCCAAACCTAAAACAGATACCGGAGTCGAAGGACCCGCTTCTTTAACAATATGTCCGCGTTCGTCATGCATGGCTTTAATTTTTCCATGATGCTTACCAGCCAACATATAATCTCCAACTTTTAAAGTTCCGTGCTGAACTAAAATAGTTGAAACATATCCTTTTCCTTTATCCAAGAAAGCCTCAACTACAGTTCCCTGAGCAGCTTTATTTGGATTCGATTTTAAATCTAGGATTTCAGCTTCTAATAAAACTTTTTCTAATAATTCTTTTACTCCCGTTCCAACTTTTGCAGAAATATCATGTGACTGAATTTTTCCACCCCAATCTTCAACAAGTAAGTTCATACCAGCCAGACGCTCTTTGATTTTCTCAACATTCGCATTTGGTTTATCAATTTTATTGATTGCAAATATAATTGGGACTCCAGCAGCTTGTGCGTGAGAGATTGCCTCTTTTGTTTGTGGCATGATATCATCATCCGCAGCAACAACAATAATAGCAATATCGGTAACTTGAGCTCCACGCGCACGCATCGCAGTAAACGCCTCGTGACCCGGTGTATCTAAGAATGCGATTTTTTGACCATTATCTAAAGTTACTCCATAAGCTCCAATGTGCTGTGTAATACCTCCAGACTCACCAGCAATAACATTTTCTTTACGAATATAATCCAATAAAGATGTTTTACCGTGATCGACGTGTCCCATTACAGTAACAATTGGCGCTCTAACCACCAAGTCTTCTTCTTTATCTTCAACTACTTCAATAGCCTCTTCGATATCAACTGTGATGAATTCAACTTCATAACCAAACTCATCAGCTACAATAGTTAAAGTTTCAGCATCTAAACGCTGATTCATCGTTACCATGATACCCAGTGACATACAAGTTCCAATTACTTTAGTAATCGGCACATCCATCATGATTGCAATTTCACCAACAGTAACAAACTCCGTAACTTTAATAGTTTTACTTCCTTCGTCAAGTGCTCTTTGCTCATCATCAGATTTCTGACGGTGCGTTTCTCTTTTATCTCTTCTATATTTAGCTGCCTTAGATTTTCCACCTTTCCCCTGAAGTTTTTCAAGAGTTTCTCTAATTTGGTTTTTTACCTCTTCTTCAGTAGGCTCAACTTTAGCCACAATTGCAGGACGGTTTCCTTTTACAAAACCTGGTCTTGCACTTCTGTTAGCATTAAAACCTCCGCCACCAGTATTTGGTGTGATTTTATTAGGATTTGGTGTTCCTGGAGCATTTCCTGTCGCAGGTTTTGCTGCACCAGGTGTCCCTGGCTTAGGAGCAATTCTTTTACGCTTATTTTTATTAGCGTTATTTCCTGCTCCCGGTGCTCCTGGTTTATTAGGCGTTATCTTCGGATCTTCTTTCTTTTTCTTAGGCTTATTGAATTGAGATAAATCAATTGTTTGCCCTGTTAGAGTTGTTCCGGATAATTTTTGATATTGTGTAGTGATAGTCTCTTCTGCAGTTTCAGGATCAGTCGCAACAACGGGTTCCTGAGCTGTCTTAGAAACATCAGCTTTTACTTCTTTCTTCTCAGTAATAATAGGCTTTTCTCCTTTGTCTTGAGCTATCGGAGCATCAGTTTTAACCTCTTCTTTTTGAATTGGTTTTTCTGCTTCCGCCTGAACAACAACTTTAGGCTCTTCAGCTTTAGGTTTAACCGGCTCCTCTGAAGGAGTAGGAACAGCAACAGGTTTTTTCGGATTCAAATCAATCTTACCTACCTGAACAGGTCCGGTTACAACAGCTTTCGCTTTTATAATTTCCTGCTGTTTTTGACGTTCTTCGTCTTGCCTGCGTTTGTCTTCAATTTCTTTCTCACGTTCAACACGCAATGCTTCTTTCTCTTTTCTTTTCTCTTCCCCTACCTCTTTAGAAGCTTCCTTATTCCCCTTATCGCCCGCAAATTGGCTTTGTAGGATATTAAATTCGCTATCAGAAATTTTAGCATTCGGATTTGCATCAATAGCAATTCCCTTATCTTTTAGATAATCAACAGCTCTTTCTAACGAAATATTTAATTCCCTTAAAACCTTGTTTATTCTTATTACTCTCTCTTCAGACATATAACCTTTTTATTATTACCTTTTTCGTTGTGTTGTTAGAGTAGATACGACTAGCTATCAAACTCTTCTTTTAGTATTTTCATAACATCAAGAATTGTTTCCTCTTCTAAATCTGTTCTTCTTACTAAATCTTCTACTTCTTGTTTCAGGATACTTTTTGCAGTATCTAAACCTATTTTAGCAAATTCTTCAATTACCCAGTCTTCGATTTCATCAGAAAACTCTGTTAATTCAACATCGTCTTCATCAGCAGTTGCACCTGCAACATCTCCCTCACGAATAACATCTAATTCGTAACCCGTTAGCTGACCAGCTAATTTAATATTATGACCACCTCTACCAATTGCTTTAGAAACTTCTTCTAATTTCAAGAAAACTTCAGCTCTTTTGTTTTCTTCGTCAATTTTGATAGAAGAAACTTTAGCTGGGCTTAATGCTCTTGTAATAAACAATTGAATATTGCTTGTATAATTGATTACGTCGATATTTTCATTTCCTAATTCACGAACAATTCCGTGAATACGAGATCCTTTCATACCAACACAAGCACCAACAGGATCGATTCTGTCATCATAAGAATCTACCGCTACTTTTGCTTTTTCACCAGGAATACGCACTACATTTTTAACTGTGATCAAACCGTCGAATACTTCCGGAATTTCTTGTTCAAATAATTTTTCTAAGAACTTCTCAGAAGTTCTTGACATAATAATCTGAGGTTTGTTTCCTTTTAATTCAACGCTTTCAATAATTCCACGAACATTATCTCCTTTACGGAAAAAGTCAGATGGAATTTGTTTTTCTTTCGGCAGCACAATTTCGTTTCCTTCGTCATCAACTAAGATAACTACTCTTGGGCGTACATGGTGCACCTCTGCTGTATAAATATCACCGATAATATCTTTAAATTGTTTGTAAAGATTTGTATTATCGTGTTCATGAATTTTGGATATTAAGTTTTGACGTAAAGCCAAAATAGCTCTTCTTCCTAAGTCAATCAATTTAACCTCTTCAGAAACTTCTTCACCAATTTCAAAATCCGCCTCGATCATTCTTGCTTCAGTCAAAGTAATCTCCTCATTTTCAAAATCAAGATCTTCGTCAGCGACAATTACTCTTCTTCTCCAAATTTCCATATCTCCTTTATCAGGATTTATAATAATGTCGAAGTTATCATCAGAACCGTATTTTTTCTTCAATGCATTTCTAAACACGTCCTCTAAAATTGCCATAAGCGTTACACGATCAATAAGTTTATTATCTTTAAACTCTGAGAATGAATCGATTAATGCTAAATTTTCCATGCGAATTCTTTAATTAAAATGTTACTGTAACAATTGCCTCTTTAATTTCTGTATAAGGTATTTGTTGCTCTTTTTGAACTGTTTCTTTTCCTTTTCCTACTTTTTTCGGTTCTCTTGCTTCCCAAGACAAAATTATAAAAACATCGTTAGCTTCCACCAATTCTGCTTCAATTTTTTCAGTATTTGTAGTAACAATCAACGTTCTACCAATATTTTTTATGTATTGTCTTGTAAATTTCAATGGCGAACCTACTCCAACTGATGCTACTTCAAGAGAAAAATCCTGCTCTTCACGATCCAAGTTATTCTCGATTGCACGACTGATATCAATACAATCCTGAAGGGCAACCCCATTATCTCCATCTAAACCAACACTAATCTTGAATGAATCTGAAATATTCAAATCAATCAAAAAAATGGAAGGCTTTTCTAAAAGGGCTTCGGTGATTAATGAATTTACTTTTTCTTTAAATGTCATAATTTTATAAAAAGAGGGGACACTTAGTCCCCTCATTATTTAGATTTTAATAAATAACGGTGCAAATATAGTGTTTTTTTTATAAATCAAAATAATTAGATTGCTCTAATAACATTTCTTAGCTTTTGGTTTCACTTCAGAACCAAAAAACCTTTAAAAAATCTTTAATATCTATAAGACTGTTCGATTCAAACACATCTGACAACCATTTCTACACCTGACAACTTAAACCACACAACTTTACTGCTTAACACATATATATTAATGACAGCCAATATTGAAAGAATCATAAATTCTCTATCAGATCAAATCAGATATCATTTAGAGAAAAATATGTCTCATTAAAAAAAATACTTTCATTTTTCTTTAATGTAAGTATCAGTGAGGTGTTGACAACACAATCCTCCTGTAATGACTTTAAGATTTAACACACTCTAATTAAAAACAAAAAATCCATCAATTATAGATGGATTTTTTGTTTTATATTTTTCGGGTTGACTCTCTTTCCTTTAATTTGGTTTTGATTACAATTGTTTCATAATCTGAAGTTTCATCTTCTTTCTCTTCCAATCTTGATATTAATCTTTTTGCCGCAACTTCTCCAATTTCAATTCCATGTTGACTTACCGTTGTCAAACTTGGAGACAAACGTCTGGAAGCTAAAATTCCATCCGCAAAACCTATTATAGATATTTCCTCAGGCACCTTGTACCCTTTCTTTAAACTCACCCTTAATGCTGCAACCGAATCATTTTCATCCAAAGCAAAAATAGCATCAATTTTATGGTCAAAAATAGCATCAATTTTAGCTTTCATATCTTCTTCGGAATCGGTGCGAAGAATAATTTTTTCATTTACGGGGATATTATTATCTTTTAATGCTTTTAAATATCCATCAGTTCTCAATTTTCCAACACTTAAATTATCTACAGAAGAAATTAAAGCAATGTTTTTACATCCTAAATTAATTAAATGCTGTGTAGAGCCTAAAGCAGAATCAAAATCATCAACCACTACTTTATCACATTCCACTCCATCAGCAATTCGGTCAAACATTACAATTGGAGTGCCGTCATTTATAATTTCCGAAAAATGATTGTATTCCTGTAGTTTTTGTGCCTCCTGAGAAACTGAAAGAATAAAACCATCAATTGTCCCATTACTAAGCATCTCTAATGTATGAATTTCTTTTTCTAAAGACTCATTCGAAATACAGGTAATCACATTGTACCCTTTTTTATCAGCGACCTTTTCAATCCCACTAAAAACCTTTGCAAAAAAGGAGTTTAATATATTAGGTATAATTACGCCAATTGTTTTAGTTTTGCGATTCTTCAAATTCAAACCAATAACATTTGGCTTATAATTTTTGAGTTTGGCATACTCCTTAATTTTCACTTTTGTTTGCTCACTAATTTCCGGACTGTCATTTAATGCTTTAGACACAGTCGAAACCGAAACACCAAGTTCTTTTGCAATTTGTTTTAGAGTTGCTTTAGCTTTCATTTAAAAGTAATTTTATGTAATTAATACAAATATAGCAGAATTACCTAAAATAACACAAAAGACATAGCCATATTTAAAAGTATTCAGCCTTTCCTGAAATAAAATAAAAACACACTTTGAAGACAAATGCTTAAGAACTTAAAAGGGTTAAGCCTCAAATTCATTTACAAATTCGGTTTTATTAATAGTAACATTTCACATAATAAAGAAAAACGCAGAAATACCGAAAGAACACAAGGCTTATATGATAAAGAAATCACCACACAAAAAGCCACAAAAAACTCACAATAAACCATTTGAAGTAATATTAAACTGTTAGCATTGCAAAAACACTTATTGTTAATCATTTAATTTCACGTATAAAACAGCAATCTGTACCACAATAACGAGTTGTTGCTTTTTTATTGCTTTAAATAAAAAACTGAAAGCCTGATTTTCAGCATATAAAATATTTTTTTCAGGTATTTGGTTTTAAAATAATTAATTGTACTTTTGCATCCCCTTTATTGGGGATGGAATGTTTAATTAAAATAAAATTATGGACGCATTAAGCTACAAGACAATTTCAGCTAACAAAGCCACTGTAACAAAAGAGTGGATTGTTGTAGACGCTGAAGGTCATAACTTAGGTCGTCTTGCTTCAAAGGTTGCGATGATCTTAAGAGGTAAGTACAAACCAAGTTACACACCACACGTTGACTGTGGAGATAACGTAATTGTTATCAACTCAGAAAAAATTAACCTTACAGGTACAAAAATGAATGACAAAATTTACATGCGTCATACAGGTTACCCAGGAGGACAAAGAACTTTAACTGCTAAAGTATTGCAATCTAAAAACCCTGCATTATTAGTAGAAAAAGCTGTAAAAGGAATGTTACCTAAAAACAAATTAGGAGCTGAACTTTTTAGAAATCTAAATGTTGTTGTAGGATCTGAGCACAAACAAGGAGCTCAAAAACCTAGAACTGTTAACCTAAACGATCTTAAGTAATGGGAGTTATTCACAAAATCGGTAGAAGAAAAACCGCTGTTGCACGTGTATATGTTTCTGAAGGAACAGGTAAAATCACTGTAAACAAAAAAGAATTTGCAACTTACTTTCCAACTGCAACTTTACAATACAAAGTTTTACAACCAATGTCTATGACAGAAAATGTAAATAACTTTGACGTTAAAGTAAACGTTTATGGAGGTGGTTCAACTGGTCAGGCAGAAGCTGTAAGAATGGCATTAGCACGCGTTATGTGTGAAGTAAATGCTGAAAACAGAGCTATCCTTAAACCAGAAGGTTTATTAACAAGAGATCCAAGAATGGTTGAACGTAAGAAATTCGGTCAGAAGAAAGCTCGTAAGAGATTCCAATTCTCTAAACGTTAATATTACCTGTCTTGTTCAAATGGAACAAGACAACTATCAATTATTTATTGAAATTAAAAAACACAGTTGTTGTTGCTCTCCTGTCGAGGCAGGAAATAGTTTAGCATCTAAATGTATAAAGCCTGGGAAACCGCCATTTATACATTGCTAATCAACAGAACGTAAACTAGTACAAAAATGGCAAACAAAATAGAAGTAAAAGACTTACTAGAAGCAGGTGTTCACTTTGGACACATGACTAGAAAATGGGATCCTAACATGGCTCCTTACATTTATATGGAGCGTAATGGTATTCACATTATCAATCTATATAAAACTGCAGCAAAAATTGAAGAAGCTAACGAAGCTTTGAAAAAAATCGCTGCATCAGGTAGAAAAATCTTATTCGTAGCTACCAAAAAACAAGCAAAAGACATCGTTGCTGATAAAGCAAAAGCTGCAAACATGCCTTACATCACTGAAAGATGGCCTGGTGGAATGCTAACTAACTTCGTAACTATCAGAAAGGCAGTAAAAAAAATGTCTTCTATTGATAAAATGAAGAAAGATGGTACTTTCATGACGTTATCTAAAAAAGAGCGTTTGCAAGTTGATCGTCTACGTGCTAAATTAGAGAAAAACTTAGGTTCAATCGCTGACATGTCTAGACTACCAGCTGCATTGTTCGTAGTAGATATCAAAGCTGAACACATCGCAATAAAAGAAGCACAAAAATTAAACATTCCAGTTTTCGCAATGGTTGATACGAATTCTGACCCAAGAGAGGTTGATTACGTTATTCCTGCAAATGATGATGCTTCTAAATCAATTGACAAAATTTTATCTTTAGTTACTGCTGCTGTAATCGACGGTCTTTCTGACAGAGGTTCTGACAAAGAAACTGAAGTTTTTACAGAAGAAGCTCCTGCTGCTGAAGCTGCTGCTCCTGCTGTAGAAGCTGCACCAGCTGTTGAGGCTCCTGCAACTGAAGAATAAATAAACATTTAAATTCCAAATTTTAAATTCTAAAATCCAAACACAAATTAAAAACGTTATGTTGATAATTTAATAAAATTGGAGTTTAGAATTTAAAAGATGGAATTTTTACTTTTAACATTAAAATTCAAAAATATTATGGCAACAATTACTGCTGCAGACGTAAATAAATTAAGACAAACTACAGGTGCCGGAATGATGGACTGTAAAAAAGCTTTAGTTGAAGCTGACGGAGATTTCGATAAAGCTATACAAAACCTTAGAGAAAAAGGTCAAAAAGTTGCTGCTAACCGTTCTGACCGTGAGTCTTCTGAAGGAGCTGCTGTTTCTTTTGTTAATGCTGACAAAACTAAAGGAGCTATCATCACTTTGAACTGCGAAACAGATTTCGTAGGTAAGAATGAGGCTTTCGTAACTTTGGCTAAAGAATTAGTAGAAAGAGCTATTAACTTCTCTTCTAAAGAAGAATTTTTAGCTTCAGA
This sequence comes from uncultured Flavobacterium sp., assembly GCA_965650235.1. Taxonomy (GTDB): domain Bacteria; phylum Bacteroidota; class Bacteroidia; order Flavobacteriales; family Flavobacteriaceae; genus Flavobacterium. The sequence goes on from CBFGNY010000075.1 coordinate 11,031, forward strand.
TTTCAACGGAATTACTGTTGCTGAAAAATTAATCGAGCAAACTGGAGTTATCGGAGAAAAAATCGAAATCGGTGGTTTTGAAATTTTAGAAGGTGCTTTTGTTGGATCTTATGTTCACGTTAACAAAATTGCTGCATTAACTGCAATTTCTGCTGCAATTCCTAACGCTGACGTTTTAACTAAAGATGTTTCTATGCAAGTTGCTTCTATGGGAGCTGATACACTATCTTACAAAGATTTTGATCCTGCTTTCGTTGAATCTGAACTTGCTGCTCGTATTGCTGTAATCGAAAAGGATAATGAAGAAGCAAAACGTTTAGGAAAAACTTTAAAAAATGTTCCTAAATACATTTCTTACTCTCAATTAACTGAAGAAGTTTTAAAACAAGCTGAAGAAGATGCTAAAGCTGAATTAAAAGCTGAAGGTAAACCAGAGCAAATTTGGGATAAAATCATTCCAGGAAAAGTTCAACGTTTCATTTCTGATAACACTACTTTAGATCAGGAGAAAGCATTATTGGATCAAAACTTCATCAAAGATGATAGTAAAAAAGTTGGTGATTATGTTAAAGGATACAATGTTGAAATTACAGGTTTCAAAAGAGTTACTTTAGGTTAATATATTATTTTTTCAATATAAAAAGCCCGAATATTATTATTCGGGCTTTCTGTTTTTTGAACTTGAATATTATTTCTTCTTGTTTATAATAGGGAAGTTTCTGGCTCTCATCAATGCATCAGACTTAGGAGCCCTACCTCTAAAGTTCTCATAGGCTTTTTGCTGGTCAATAGTGTTTCCTACGCTAAAAACAGTATCGTAAAGACGTTTAGCAACTTCCTTATCATAAGGTCCTTTTCCTTCTGTAAAAGCTTCCCATGCATCTGCATTAATAACATCTGCCCATAAATAGCTATAATACCCAGCTGAATAACCATCACCGGAAAAAATATGTCCAAACTGAGGTATTCTGTGACGCATCACAATTTCTGACGGCATGTGAAGCGCATCTAAAGTTTCTTTTTCAAATTTATGTGGATCAATTTTCGTAGTCGCTAAATGCAGTTTCATATCGATTAAAGAACTGGAAATTGTCTCTACAGTAGAAAAGCCTTCGCCAAAATTAGACGCTTTTTCTATTCTATCTACTAAAGCCTGAGGTAATGGCTGACCGGTTTTGTAATGCAAAGCGAACTTATTCAGCACTTCTGGAGTAGCTAACCAATGCTCTAACAATTGAGACGGGAACTCAACATAATCTCTTGCTACAGAAGTTCCTGCTAAGCTCGGGTATGTCACGTTAGAACACAAACCGTGAAGTGCATGTCCAAACTCATGAAATAAAGTTGATGCATCTTCCCAGGAAATTAAAATGGCTTCGTTTGCAGTGCCTTTTATGAAATTACAGTTATTTGATACAATTGTCAATACGTCACCATCTAGTTTTTGTTGATTACGATACGCATTCATCCAGGCACCTGAACGCTTTCCCGCACGCGCATACGGATCAAAATACCATAACCCTACAGCTTTTCCGGTTAACTTATTACTTACTTCCCAAACGCGCACATCAGGATGGTAAACCGCAACATCGGTAATTTGTTTGAAACTTAAATTGAATAATTCTCCGGCAACCCAAAACATTCCTTCACGCAAGTTTTCTAATTGTAAATAAGGCTTAACCTCATTTTGATCTAAATCGTATTTTGCTTTTCTAACTTTTTCAGCATAATAACGATAATCCCAAGGCTGAATTTTAAATTTACCACCTTCGGCATCTACAATCTTTTGCATTTCAGCAACATCTGCACGTACTTTCTCCACTGCAGGCTCCCAAACCGACATCATTAAATCTAATGTTTTTTGAGGATCTTTTGCCATTTTATTGGATAAACTCCAGTGCGCAAAAGTAGGAAAACCAAGTAATTTTGCCTTTTGAGTTCTTAATTCTAAAATAGAAACCAAAGTTGCGTTGTTATCATTAGCGTTTCCGTTATCGCCTCTTTTTACAAAAATATCGAATGCTTTTTCTCGTAAATCTCTACGGGTAGAAAAAGTTAAAAAAGGCTCAATCGATGAGCGCGTGTTTGCAATACATCCTAAAGCATCTATTTTTCTTTGTTTTGCTTCGGCGATAGCGGCATTTTTTACTTCAGTTGGCAAGCCGTCAAAATCAGCCTCTATTTTCAGGGCTACATATTGATTTTGCTCTTCTGCTAATAAATTTTGACTGAAAAGCGTAAAAAGTGACGCAAGTTCTTTATTTACACCAGCCACTTTCTCTTTATCCTTATCGTTTAATTTTGCCCCCTGACGCACAAGGTTAGTATAATACAGCCAAATTAAACGTTGTTGCTCGCTAGTCAATTTTTTACTTTCTTTAGAATTGTAAAGTGTTTCAACTCTGGTAAACAATTGTTTATTTTGATTGATTTTATCGTTAAACTCAGAAAATTTAGGAGACATTTCTCTGTCTATAGCATTAAATTCAGGACTGCTTAAATTCGATCTGTAAATTCCGTAAACAGTAGAAACTCTCTCCATCGTTTCTCCTGAACGCTCTAAAGCTGCAATAGTATTTTCAAAAGTTGGTGCTTTTGGATTGTTTGCAATAGCATCGACTTCATTTAGTTTTTCCTGAATAGCAAATTCTATCGCAGGTTTAAAATCTGAAACCTTAAATTCATTAAAAGCAGGAACACCTCCATATGGTCCTGTCCATTTTTTTAGCAAAGGATTATCTGCTTTGCTTTGTGCGTTTACCGAAAAAAAAGTTGTTCCCATGAGAAAAATTGAAATTAATCTTTTCATATTATCATTTTGAATTAGTAATACTTCAAAAGTATCCAAAATTTACGAATCCTGTTTCAGTTTTAACATTGGAAAAACAACTTGTGATTATATTACATCATCAATAATATTGATACTTGAGAAAATTAGATATATACAACATTAGAAACTTTTATATTATAAACAAAATCATATTATTCTATTTTATATTTGTTTGGTAAAAACATTAATTCTGTTCCCTTTGAAAAAATTACTTATTATTTTATTATTGACAACTTCATTTTTTCAGGCTCAAAATAAAAGCTTATTCTGGGAAATATCAGGCAATGATTTAACTAAAAACTCGTATGAAATTGCAAAAGTTGTAAATTTAAAAAATCTATCAAAAAATGACTCAATTTCTTTTCAGGAAAAGGAAGTAATTGAAAAAAATGGACGTGAAATCTCCTTTTATTTTTACACACTCAAAACAAAGAACGCCGTAATTTGAATCCGACAAAAATAAATTATATAGAGTTGCATTCATTAATGAAAATAAAAGATAAATCGGTTGGCTTTTAAAGCATTCAATATAATTTCTATAGACGATGAAGATTATTTAGAAAAAAAATATAAATTGATTATTAATGAATTTCTAAACGAAAATCGCCCAAGAGCAAGCTTTTAAAAAGAAAAAAACGATTAATGAAACAATCCTTGATGAAGGATATTAAGTAACTTTGCTAAATATGAATCATATATTGTATGTTTAAAACCAAAAAAGAAATAGTATTTGTAATTCTTGCCGGAATTTTTATCACCAATGCCGTTGTAGCTGAACTAATTGGTGGAAAACTGATTCAGATTGGTCCGTTTGTAATGAGTATTGGTATTCTGCCCTGGCCAATTGTTTTTTTGACAACAGATTTAATCAATGAGTATTTTGGTGAAAAAGGAGTGAAAAAACTTTCTGTAATTACTGCATTCCTGATTGCTTATGCCTTTTTAATATTATTTATGGCGATAATTATTCCGGCTGCAAAAGGAATAAGTCCGGTAAATGATGAGCAATTTCAGGCTGTTTTCGGGCAAAGTATGTGGATCATTGTCGGAAGCATTATTGCTTTTATGGTTTCGCAACTTATAGACATTAGTGTTTTTTGGTTTTTTAAAAACCGCACTGGAAACAAAAAAATATGGCTTAGAACAACCGGATCTACTGTAATTTCTCAATTATTTGATTCGTTTATCGTACTGGGAATTGCTTTTTGGCTTCCTGGAAAAATTGATTTTGACACTTTTCTTTCATCGGCATTGGTTGGCTATACTTTTAAACTTTCGATTGCAATTATTTTAACACCTTTAATTTATTTGGGTCATTATTTGATCAAAAAATATTTAAATGAGCACACATCTCTCATTGATTAAGAGTATCTTAACGCCATGAAAAAAATTGGAATAATCATATTACTTTCCGTAACTTACTTCTTTTCAGGCTGTGGCAATGACACAAAAAAACAGTCTAAAAAGGAAATGATTGCTTCTGTAAATAAATTAAAACCAATTGCTGAAAAGAATTTTAAAATAAGTTCTTTAGAAAAATCTGAAATAAAAAATTTCGAAAAAAAATCTAACCTACATAAAAAAAATAATTCCTCGCTGAACAAGAAAACTGAAGACAGATCACAAACAGGCAATCTACTGCCTGATGCAGAAAATAATCAGGGAATAGAAAGAGAATCAACTAAGAGTTTAATGACATTTGATAATTTAAAAAAAATACTTTCTAACAGCGAAATTGGAGACACCTTAACCCAAAAAGAACTCACTCAAAACTTTGAAATTCCAGGAGAAGCTGTCAAAATCGTTAAAAGCATTACAAAAACTGCAGATGACGAAATTGCTGTAAAATGGAAATCTACCTGGCTTTTAGAAAAAGTATCTGACGCTAAATTTCAGGATGGCATAATGAAAATCACCTTCAAAGCCAATAAACTATACACTTCTGGGACTGCAATCGGAATCAAGTACGAAAAAAAAATCTACAATAATTTGGTGATAATAGGTTCCTCTGCATATATTCCAAGTGTAAAAGGATACAGCTGGAAAATTGGCAAATAGAACGCTGGCAATCAAGCATTTATAAGTTTAACAAAATAAAACACAATAAAAGTGTGTTAACGCTTGATTTTTTTAAAAAAACTTCTAATTTTGTTAACTAAATTTAACAAATAAAATCAAGCAAAATGAAAAAAATTACAATTCTTTTTTTGTCAGTATTGACATTAGGTTTATCAGTAGCATCTTGTAGTAATGATGACGACAATGATGGAGGTTCTGCTTCTATTGAAGGAAAGTGGGAACTTAGTCAAGAAGGAGCAATTGTCGGTGATAAGGAAGTGTTAGTAGACGCTGAGAATGGATCTTGTGACAACGACACATATGAATTCACAAACGATGGCAAATTCAAACTAACAGAGTACTATTCTAACGAAGGAAACTGTGAAGCTGAAACTGAAAATGGAACATGGACAAAAAATGGAAATACGCTAACAATTAAATATACTGGAGATAGTGAAGGAGATACTTACCAAACTGAAATTTCAGGTAATAAAATTAAATTAAAAGAAACTTTCACAGATGGAGGACAAACTTATACTTATGTGTATGTATATGTAAAAAAATAATTTAAAAAAGCTGTTTTTTTAAACCTCAAACTTATTAGTTTGAGGTTTTTTTATACCTTTAAAATAAAAATTTTGGAACTAATTAGGTGCAGCTGGTGCACTTCCAGCGATTTATATAAAAAATACCATGACGAAGAATGGGGCGTTCCTGTTTATGACGATCCTACTCTATTCGAATTTTTAATTCTCGAAACTTTTCAGGCCGGTTTAAGCTGGATTACAATTTTAAACAAAAGAGAAAATTTCAGGAATGCTTTCGATCATTTTGATTATAAAAAAATAGCCCAATATTCTGAAGACAAAATCGAAGAATTAATGCTAAATACAGGAATTATCCGAAATAAACTAAAAATAAAAGCGGCTGTTTCAAACGCACAGGCATTTATAAAAGTTCAGGAAGAGTTTGGAAGTTTCTCCAATTACATTTGGAAATTCACCAACGGAAAACCCATCATAAACCATCCCAAAACCTCAAAAGACGTTGCTGCCACTACTCCACTCTCTGACGAAATCAGTAAAGATTTAAAAAAAAGAGGATTTAAATTTGTCGGCTCAACAGTAGTTTACGCACACATGCAAGCCACCGGAATGGTCAATGATCACGCCGAAGATTGCTGGACAAGAACAAAATAAAATCAGTTTTCAACCTCGTTTCCTAATTATAATTTTCAGTTTTTTCACAACTTGAAACCTGAAACCTGAAACTTTTAAACAATTTTTTATTACATTTGCTTCACACTTTAGGGGTGTCTGCATCGCGCAGGCTGAGATTTTACCCTCTGAACCTGATCTAGTTCATACTAGCGTAGGGAAAAGTAAGATGACTTCTGACCGCATTTTTATGCGCAATCGTAGCCATTCCTAAAGTTTAGACGCACTGCGGTGCATCTCTACGTTAACTAAACTTTAGAAAGGAATGGAACTAAAAATCAACCAACAAATCAAACAATTCAATGCCGAATCGCTCAGCGTTCAGTCATTGCTTGATCTCGAAATTCCCAACAAACAAAACGGAATAGCCGTTGCCATTAACAATACCGTTGTTCCAAAAATAAATTGGAGCCAGCACTTCGTATCCGAAACTGACGAAATTTTAATTATTTCTGCCACACAAGGAGGATAATCTGGCTGCACGAACGGGCTATCCGTTACAAGTCCGCAGTCGTCAACCACAAAAACATAGTCATAACAAAGCTTCCCTTGGTCGCTTTTTTATTCCTTGTTTTCTACGGTTTCCTTCTTTACGGGCTTTACACTGCTATCCCTGGCAGAAATCGATTAATGAGAAATTTAAAATTTAAATCAAATAACAATAGCAACTTCAAAATAAATCAGTAATGAACAACGAAGAACAAATATCAAGAACCCCTTTTCCGAACTCAAAGAAAATATATGTAAACGGAGAAATTCATCCCATAAAAGTCGCCATGCGCGAAATCCATTTAAGCGATACCAAACTTTCGAATGGCGGAATTGAAAAAAATCCACCCGTTACCGTTTACGATACTTCGGGTGCTTACACAGATCCAAATTTCGAAATCGACATTCGAAAAGGACTTCCCCGACTACGAGAAAATTGGATCTTAGAACGAAACGATGTCGAAATTTTATCTGAAATAAGTTCAGATTATGGACAAACACGATTGAAAGATCAAAGTTTAAATCATTTGCGTTTTGAATATTTACATCAGCCAAAACGTGCCAAAAAAGGTGCAAACGTAACGCAGTTGTATTACGCCAAACAAGGTATTATTACTCCTGAAATGGAATATATTGCGATTCGTGAAAACCAAAGAATCGAACTATTAAACGAGCAAACCAATGCCATGCAATGTCAGCACCAAGGCCATAGTTTTGGTGCGAATACGCCAAAAAGCAAAATCACACCTGAATTTGTTCGTAGCGAAGTTGCCTGCGGAAGAGCCATAATTCCAAACAACATCAACCATCCTGAAAGCGAACCGATGATTGTGGGACGAAATTTTTTGGTTAAAATAAATGCCAATATTGGTAATAGCGCAGTCACTTCCAGCATCGAAGAAGAAGTCGAAAAAGCGGTTTGGGCTTGTCGCTGGGGAGCTGACACGATTATGGATTTATCTACAGGAAAAAACATTCACGAAACCAGAGAATGGATTATTCGTAATTCTCCGGTTCCAATTGGTACTGTGCCAATTTATCAGGCTCTGGAAAAAGTAAAAGGAGTTGCTGAAGACTTAACTTGGGAAGTTTTTCGTGATACTTTAATTGAACAGGCAGAACAAGGCGTATCTTATTTTACGATTCATGCCGGCGTTTTGCTTCGTTACATTCATTTAACTGCCAATCGTGTTACCGGAATCGTTTCCCGTGGTGGCTCAATTATGGCAAAATGGTGCTTGTTTCATCATAAAGAAAACTTTTTATACACACATTTCGAGGAAATATGTGAAATCATGAAACAGTATGATGTCGCTTTTTCATTAGGTGATGGCTTACGTCCTGGTTCAATTGCAGATGCTAATGATGCTGCTCAATTTGCCGAATTGGAAACTTTAGGAGAACTGACAAAAATTGCCTGGAAACACGATGTTCAGGTTTTTATTGAAGGTCCCGGACACGTTCCAATGCACATGATCAAGGAGAATATGGACAAACAATTAGAACATTGCCATGAAGCTCCATTTTATACTTTAGGGCCGTTAACAACTGATATTGCACCTGGTTACGATCATATTACATCGGCAATTGGAGCTGCCATGATTGGCTGGTACGGATGTGCGATGTTATGCTATGTTACGCCAAAGGAACATCTCGGTTTACCCAACAAAAAAGACGTTAAAGATGGCGTAATCACTTATAAAATATCAGCCCATGCTGCAGATTTGGCCAAAGGTCATCCGGGAGCGCAATATCGTGATAATGCCTTAAGTAAAGCGCGTTTCGAATTCCGCTGGGAAGATCAGTTTAATTTATCATTAGACCCGGATACTGCAAGGGAATTTCACGATGAAACACTTCCGGCAGATGGTGCAAAAGTCGCGCATTTCTGCTCGATGTGCGGGCCAAAATTCTGCTCCATGAAAATATCTCAGGAAATTCGTGATGTAGCTGCTGCCGAAAAAGGTATGCAGGAAAAATCAGAAGAGTTTATTGAGCAGGGGAAAGAGATTTATATCTAGTTAG
>CBFGNY010000076.1:0-19348 GCA_965650235.1 uncultured Flavobacterium sp.
GCTGCAGGATATGATACAATTATCATTGAAACCGTTGGTGTTGGCCAAAGTGAAACAGCCGTTCACAGTATGGTTGACTTTTTCTTATTACTAAAAATTTCGGGTGCTGGTGATGAACTCCAGGGAATCAAAAGAGGTATTATGGAAATGGCAGATGCTATTGTTATTAATAAAGCTGATGGCGATAATATCAAAAAAGCAAATTTAGCTAAAGTGGAATTTAATAAGGCTTTGCATTTATTCCCTTCCAAAAAATCAACCTGGCAGCCAAAAGTCTCAACTTGCAGTGCGATAACTAAAGAAGGGATTCATGAAGTCTGGGAGACGATTTCTCAATATTTTGAGATAACCAATGAAACCGGATATTTTGAGGAAAAGAGAAAAGAACAGAATCAATTTTGGATGATGGAAACTATTAATGAACAGCTGAGATTGAATTTTTACAATAATCCAGAAATTATTTCGCAATTGGAAGAAAGTAAAAAAGCGGTGCAAAACAATGAAATATCACCTTTTGCAGCCGCTCAGAATTTGTTAAGTAAGTATTTCAAAAAACAATAATAAACCTTTTCTCCACCATATAAGTGATATAAGATAATATAAAAGTAGCTGCGTTTGTAAATGAACTTATATCACTTATATGGTGAAAATATTATTTTTTTCTCAGTTTATATTTATTCTCTTTGTATAAATTCCCCGCAGTTATAACGTGAGCCAAAGCATCTTTTGCCAATTCTTCATTTAATTTCACAGGAACTAAAGTAGTATCATTTTTGATTTCAAACTGTAATGGTTTCAAATTCGGCTGCATAATTACAACCTGATTTTCGACTCTGAAAGCATTGATATCGTTAAATTGCATAATAGATCTTCCCTGAGTTTTTGCATTTAATTGATTTAGATTTCTACCAATCATGGGTGTTTCAAAAGAAAGCCCCAAATAACTCAATAATGTTGGAGGAATATCAATCTGGCTTGCTAATTTGCTATACGAAACTCCTTTAGCAACTCCTGGTCCCAATATTAAGGCCGGAATATGAAATTTATTAATTGGCACTAAATTCTTTCCGTATGTTCTCGTATTGTGATCTGCAATTACAATGAAAATTGTGTTTTTGAAATAAGCTTCTTTTTTAGCCATTTCGAAGAATTTCCCAATCGAAAAATCAGCATATTTCATGGCGTTATTTACTGTTGCCGGTTTCTTGTCATAAGATTTAAACCTTCCTGCCGGATATTCAAAAGGTACATGATTTGAAGTTGAGAACATTAAAGAAAAAAATGGTTTATCTCCTTTTGATTTAAAATAATTGTTTGCTTTTGTAACCAAATCTTCATCGGAATAACCCCAGGTTCCTTTGAAAGCATATTTTTTCCCATCATCTTCAAAATCTTCCTGATCTACAATATCCTGAAAGCCATTTCCGTTGAAAAAGGAAGCCATATTATCAAAATTTGCCATTCCTCCATAAATAAAACTAGTGTCGTATCCTTTTTGTTTTAAGGCATCGGCTAACGTAAAAAATCCTTGCTGCGAATTACCAAGTTTCACAACACTTTCTGATGGTGATGGCAAAAATCCGGTTACAACGGCTTCGATTCCGCGAACGCTTCTGGTTCCTGTACAATATAAATTCGTAAACAATAAACCTTCTTTCGACAATTTGTCAAACTCCGGAGTTAATGGTTTTCCTCCAAGTATGCCAACATATTCTGCTCCCAAACTCTCCTGAAGAAAAATCACCAAATTATAAGGCTTTTTCATAAGAGAATCAGGCTGCTGTACATGGAGAAACGGAATTTCGGCATCGGTAAAACTATTTGGGTCTGTACTCATGTATTTTTTTACACGGGCAATTGCTTCAGCTTCCTCCATTTTGCCATACATTTTAGTATTCCCCTCGTTTTTAATCGAATAAGCCGCAAAAGCAACGGTATAAAATGAATTTAAGCCTAAAGTATTTGTTAGCTGATCTGTAGAAAAAACGGCATTACTGGCATTAATTGGGCGTTTTGAAGTAAGACTTGAACGAGCACCAAAAAACAATAAAAAAGCCACTAACGGAAAAATCATTAATTTGAATTTATATGGAGTGCTGGTCGTATAAAAAAGCTGTTTCCCTTTTTTGAAAGCAAAATAAATCCCAACTCCTAAAATCAGGAAAGTAACTATAATTGAAGTCAGGTAACCTTTTAAAAGCATTCCCACAACTTCCTTTGGATAAATCAGATAATCCAGAAAAATCTTGTTCGGACGTGTATCGTATTGTTTTACAAAATCCGGTGAAGCCAATTCTACAAACAGAATCAGAAACAAGAAAAGAAAGCTGTAAATCACCAAAAATGAATTGGTAAACTTCACCCATTTATTAGGTAAAAAAGTGATTAAAACGGCTGGCAGAAAACACAAATAACATAGTAAAATTAAATCCATTCGAAGACCGATTGGAAAAATGTGCCAGAAATCAGGTGTTTCTACAACTCTTTCTTTAAAAATAAAAAAAAGAAAGATTCTGCTTAAAGTAGTAATGAGCAATCCAATTAAAATAAAATTGAAAACGGGTCTTAAAAAGCGTAATTTTTTCATTAAATGATTTTTTTGGTTATGATACATTGTAGAGATGCACTGCTGTGCGTCTCTACTCTTCGTAACGACCAATTTCTCTGTCGTAGAACTCATTCGCTTTCACAATCAATCCTTCCATTTCAGCATTTAATTCGGCTTCATCAAGATCTTCCGCTTCTTCCATAAACTCCACCTCATCATCTTTTAAATTGATAATAAATCTTGGGTAATCAAGGTGAATGATAAAAATATCATCTGGAAAATCAGTGTTATCTCCGAGTAAAAATTTAGGTAATTCCATATTATTAGATTTTATATTGTAAACTAGTTATTTAAAGTGCTTATCAACTTTTTTGTTAGATAATGAAAGCGAATATACAAAAATACTGCTGCAGAAGTTAACCCTGCCAAAAGTCCAATCCAGACCCCTTCGGCTTTCCATGAAGTGTGTTCACCTAAATAATACGAAATCGGAAAACCAATAACCCAATACGCAACAAACGTAATGTACATGGGCACTTTTACATCCTGCAAACCACGCAGCGCTCCTAAAACTACTACCTGGATTCCGTCAGAAATTTGAAAGATAGCGGCTATCAAAAGTAATTTTGATGCTATACTTATCACTTCATTATTATCCAGAAGCTGTCCTCCGTTTTCCATATTCAAAAAAATATGAGGCAAATAATTATGAAAAGCGACAAACAGAATTGCAAAAACAGTTTCGATTATAATGGCAAGTAAAAAAATAGAACGCGCCACAACAACTAATTTTTTAAAATCCTGCAGTCCTCTTTGATTACTAACCCTAATCATCGAAGTAACACTTAATCCCATCGCAAACATAAAAGTCATTGAAGCCAGACTTAAAGCAATTTGATTGGCAGCCTGACTTGTTTTCCCAATATTTCCGCAAAGCCAGATTGACGCTGTAAATAATACTACTTCAAAAAGCATTTGCATAGCTGATGGAAAACCAATGCTTATTATTTTTTTTATGGTTTCTTTTTTAATTTGGTCAAAACTGAAGCCTTCAAAAAATCGTTTTAAATCATTTCTCCTTGATAGCATAATATGCATAAACATGACAAGAAATATTCTTGAAATTACGGTTCCTAAAGCAGCACCAACAATTCCCATTTTAGGAAAAATCCAAATACCATAAATCAACACATAGTTAATCCCTACGTGCAGTACATTTGCCATAATCATCGCATACATCGAATATTTTGTCATTGACATTCCGTCTGCAAATTGTTTGTACCCCTGATACATAATTAACGGAATTAATGAAAAAGCAACCCAATCAAGATAAGGTTTTGCAAGTGCAATGACTTCAGCCGGCTGATGCAGCAATTCCATTATTGGCTTTGCCAGAACAATCACTCCAAAAAGGGCTAATCCTAAAATGGTACATAAAAACAATCCATGATGAAAGGCCGAGCGAACTTTGGTATCATTTTTCTCGGCATCACCTTCAGCTACAATTGGAGTAATGGCGGTAGAAAAACCAATTCCCAGCGACATTGCAATAAAAATCATGCTGTTCCCCAAAGAAACTGCGGCCAGTTCGGTACTACCTAATTTACCAACCATTATATTATCAACTATACCTATTAATGTATGACCAACCATTCCTAAAATAACAGGATATGCCAGTCTGAAATTATAGGAAAACTCTTTTGTGTACTGCTTTAAATTCACTTTTATTCTTTTTAAGTCGGCAAAGATAATCAGATGCTTTGGATTCTTTAGAAATATTGTTTTTTTAAATAAATCCAGAATTAATTTACAACAACAAATAGACTCCAAATTATACCACTCTGATTATCAATTATCAACAACAAATTCAACTGCTTTTTTATCTTTAAAATGTTCTAAAATATCTCAAAAAACCAATAAAACAAAGGCCTCACAGCGCTTTATGCTTTAGATAAAAATGCAACAATCTTGGCATTATATAACGATTCTCAAAAATTATATAACAACTTACCAATACCTCAAAAGTACCTTTACACCATAGTAATTAAAAAAATACAAGCATGAAAAATTTACAAAATATCAGGATTCTATTCTTTGCCGCGATTGCAATGATTTACACGACAACTACATCTGCGCAAACAGACAGCGCAAACTACGATCAGAAATTCAAATTAGGATTTGGTATCAGTGGTGGAATTCCAACTGATGGCGATGACTACGACTGGGCTCTTGGTGGTGACGTAAGACTTCAATATGATTTATCTAAAAGAACTTCGTTAACATTGACAACCGGTTTTACTAATTTATTTGTAGGTGATGATATGCCTGATGTAGGGTTCATTCCTGCAAAAGCAGGTTTCAAAGCTTTTGTTTGGGAAGATCAGTTTTATGTTATGGGAGAAGTGGGTGCTGGTTTTGCCGTAACTAACGACTACAATGAAACTTCATTATTATGGGCTCCAAGTATTGGATATGCTGGTAAACATATTGATATTAGCTTACGATATGAAGATTATGACAAATTCGATACCAACCAGATAGCGCTTCGTTTAGCGTATGGCTTCGAATTGTAAAATAAATCAAGTTATTTTTATTTTTTTTTTGGGTAAAACCCGATAGATTTTTATAAATCTGTCGGGTTTAGTTTTTATATACTTTCGAAGAAAGCCAACTAATACAATTATCTAATTATTTCCTAATTAACTACTTCTTCTTAAGCACTTTCTTATACATTTCTATATTGGCTTTAATCTCATCATCAAGTTCCGGCTCCTTAATATTATATTTTTGCATTTCCTCCCAAATAACTTTCGCAACAATATAACGTGCCATTTCTTTATCGTCTGCAGGAATTACATACCAGGGCGCATAATCTGTCGAACTTTTATTTATCGCTTCTTCATAATATTTTTGATATTCATCCCAATATTCACGCTCTTTCAGATCGCCTGGAGAAAATTTCCAATTGTGTTTTCCTTCTTCCAGTCGACGTAACAAGCGTTCTCTTTGCTCCTCTTTGCTCAAATGCATAAAAAACTTTATTACGATCGTTCCGTTTTCAGTAATATGCTTTTCAAAATTATTGATTTGTTCAATTCTCTTTTCCCAAAATTTAGAGGTAATATCTTTAACCGAATTGATTTCGGGTAAATTCTCTCCCATAATATACTCAGGATGCACACGTGTCACCAAAACATTTTCATAATGTGTACGGTTAAAAATGGCAAACTTCCCTTTTTCGGGCAAAGCAATATAATGCCGCCACAAATAATCATGTTCTAATTCGGTTGAATTGGGCGTTTTAAAACTATGCACCACCACTCCACGCGGATTAAATTCCTTAAAAACTTCCCGAATTAAGCTATCTTTCCCAGAAGTGTCCATACCCTGCAAACAAATCAAAACTCCATATTTATTGTGCGAATACATCACATCCTGCAAATCGCTCAGTTTATTTCGCACTTTATTCAGTTTTTCTTCTTTCTCTTCTTCATCCGCTTCAATATTGAGCAAAGTCGGAATCCTGGATAACTTTATTTTATCTGTAACTTTAAAATCATTCGGATTTATAGATTTCATATTTTTATTTTTTATATCATAAATATACTATTTTTACGAAGCATATTCCTGCTATTCGTTACAATCTTTTGTGCCGAACACCGGCACAAAAGGATTTTCACTTCTATCAGGGCTAGGCATTGGTTAGGAGAAATGTTTGATAAACAAAAAAGAAATGAATAAAATTTTCATGAACTTAAAAAAAATTAAAATATATAATTTGTTTTGGTTAATTGCTTTAATAATATTAATAATTGGATTAATTCAGACCAATAATGAAGATACTACTTTCGATATAAATATTCATGATACATATTTTGTAATTGCACATTTTTATTTTGCTCTTTTTTTGAGTTTAGCTTATTATCTTATAGGACTTGGATATTGGATTGTTCAAAAAGTCATGAAGAGAAAACTAATTAGTGTATTGACAATAATTCATTCCGCGATCCTTAATGGAAGTTTTTTAGTTTATTGGTTAGTAATTGGGTATAGTAAAGCTTTTGTAGATGCTTCTTTTCCTCTATTTGACAATTATCAGTTAATAAACCAAACACTTGTAGTTCTAACGGTATTGATATTATTAATTGGACAACCAATTTATTTTATAAATTTAATAATAGGAATTTTTAAGAAACAGAAAAAGGCCATCTCCTAATAACTACTCCTGAACGTTTTCAAACAGTAATTCAAAAACATTTGAATATTAGTAAAACAGTTAAACACAATTTTGTCATTCCGTAGGAATCTCTAAGCTTTTAAATACAAAGTATTGAGATTCCTACGGAATGACAAAACTGAGGACATATAAAATCTAGTAAAACAAAATCCATGGAAAAATTCACATTAGAAATATTATTTCAAATCATCGGAATCGGTTCGGCATCAGGTTTATTTTTCAATAACAATTTCCTTTACATCATTGGCGATAACAGCGGATTTTTATACGAATACAACATGCAGAATCAGCAATTGAGTCATCATCCTTTAATTGACAATCCTTCGCAAAACATTCCAAAAAAAATCAAACCCGATTTTGAATCTATTACACATCACAACGATACCTTGTACATTTTTGGTTCCGGATCTACCGAAAACAGAAACAAAATGATTGCCTTCGATCTTAAAAGCAAAACCATTTTACAGAAAAACAATCTGGTTGATTTGTATGCTTTAATGCAAAGTTTCGGCGAAATAAAACCGGAAGACTTTAATCTCGAAGGTGCTATTTTCGATGGCGAAAACTGGTATTTATTCAATCGTGGCAACGGAATTTCGAATAAAAACACCATTTTTACTATTCATGCCAAAAGTTTGGGCGAAGAATTTGCCTTGGTAGCAACCAATTATAAACTGCCAAAAATAAAAGGTGTTCGCTCCAGTTTTACAGATGCTGTTTTAGTCGAAGACAAAATCTATTTCCTCGCCACCGCCGAAGATACTCAATCTACCTATGACGACGGCGAAGTGCTGGGAAGTTTCATAGGAAGAATAGATCTCAAAACCATGAAAATCGATTATAATCAAAAAATCACTTCAACCAACAAATTCGAAGGTTTGACTTTCTATCAAAAATCAAATAATAAAATTGAGTTTTTGCTTTGCGAGGATAATGATACTGAGCTTTTAGAAACGAAGATTTTTAAGTTGAGTTTGCCATCAAGGTAAGTTATTACACAAAGGGTTTCACAGAAACACACGAAGAAAAATAAAATAAACTTTGCGAATCTCTGTGAAACCCTTTGTGCATCTCTGCGAAACAGCTTCTTCTACAAAATCAGCTATTTATATCATAATTTAAATTATTTTAAACTTTTATTACATCACCCTCCCAACCTTTTTATCTTTTACCCTCTCTTTAGTATAAAGACAACCATTGTGATAAACGAAACTATCATTTCTAACTGCAAAAAAATGCACCGGGATGCCCAGCGTCAGGTGTATGAGCATATGGCTCCAAAACTGTATCGCGTTTGCAAACGATACCTAAAGAAAGAAGAAGAAATTGAAGAAGCACTCGCTGATGCTTTTTATACTGTTTTTACAAAACTGGATCAGCTTAAAGAAGATAAGGCTTTTGAGGCCTGGGCGCGAAAAATAACCGTCAACCACTGTTTGGCGACCATCAAAAAGAATACGAATTTCAATATGTATCTGGATGATGTAAAATTGCTTTCTCAGCCTTTTACAGATGAAATTAACTCTTTGGAAGAAGAAGATTTACTCAATTTACTAAACCATATTCCGGACGGCTGCAAAACTGTCTTTAACCTTTTTGTTATTGAAGGCTTTGCGCATAAGGAAATAGCCGGAATGCTTAACATTTCTGAAGGCACCTCAAAATCACAATTGAATGCGGCAAAAACCAAGCTAAAGGAATTAGTAAATAAATTGTATTATCAAAAAGCAAAGTAGTCATGGACAATCAAGATAAAATATTCGATAAATTTAAGGATGCCGCACAAAACTCGGAGCAAAAAGATTTTCCTGGAATGGAAAAAATCTGGTCACGTGTTGAAAATAAACTAGACAAAAAACAAGACAAAAAGACCATTTCACTATGGAAAAAAATTGCCATTGCCGCTTCCCTTTTACTAGTAGTTTCTTTGGGCTCGCAGTTTTTAAAAGCAGATAAAGACACTGTAATTCAAACAACAAAAATAGTTGTAAATGAAGTAAAAAAAGAGAGCATTCAAAATCAGATAAAAGACAATGCGGCTGTTGAAAATGATTCTAAAATTATTTCGAAACCAGAAGCAATCCAAATTTTAGACAATCAAATCAAGAAGCAGCAAAATGTAGCAATAAATGAAGCAAAAGGTTCTTTAAACGAAGTTATTGTCGCAACTCCTAATGAAGATTTTATAACAGCTCCAATACGAGCTGAAGAAAGCAATCCAAAAGAAGAAGATTTCGTTGAAAAAGATAAAGCTGACCAAAGTTTTGGCTATTCAAATAGCACACAAAGGGAATCTGCAAAAGTTGCCTTTGCAGACAAACAAGAACAAAAGGCGAAAAAATCAGCTCCTTTGGTTGTCCTGAACGGAAATGCAATCGCCCACAGCAATGATGGAAAAAGAGATAAAATGATGCAGGAGGAACTTCCTAATTTAAGCCCCGAAAATGTAGAATCACTCGTTGTTTTAGATGAGCCTTTATATATTATTGATGGAATTTATTATTCTGAAAATGATTTATTTGGGACAAATCCAACAAGTCCGTATGCACCATTGAATAAGCAGGAAATCAAAACCATTACCATTCTTCAGGATTTGGAAGCCACTTCAAAATATGGTGAGAAAGGCAAAAAAGGAGTTGTAATTATCACTACCAAAACAGGGAAACCAGCTTTGAAAAACTAGCAAAAAACACTTTTTTAAATTAAAATTACTTCAATGAAAAATGTAAAACTTATTTCATTAGTCCTTTCTATGCTTATATCTTTCGTATCAAAAGCGCAGGAAAAAACACCCGCTAATAAAAAGTTAAATGGTTCTGCCAAGATAGAAATGGTTCCTAAAACTTTTACTAAATCGAAAGACACCATTTCTGATGTAAAGGTTTCTCTGAATTTTGTTCAGTCTTCTCCTCCGGCTAATCGAATTACAATCTGTGTCCCTTCCCAATCTGTTTTGAAAGAACCTCTGTATATTTTAGATGGAGTCCTGATAAACTCGAAGCAACTTTCTAAAATCAACCCGAATGATATTGAAGAAATAAAAGTACTGAAAGGAACCGAAGCAACTGCTCTTTATGGAAATAAGGCTATAAACGGAGTTGTTGTTATTACAACTAAAGAAAAGGAATGACGAGCTCTATTTCAGAAAATCAACAGAAGCATTGCCATTCTCATTTATATTGATTCGCTACCAAAATTATCTTTACATTTGAAACGCTTTTGAAGAAATAAAACTACAATCTTCAAAAAGTGCAATATAAATCAATTTCAAACAAAATCATGAACCCAATTTTAAATCAAAATTTATTTCTTGTAAAAGAACACGTTGGAATGTTTAAAGCCGCTAACAATTATGACATTTATGATCCTGCGAATAACCAGATCGTCATGAATTGCAGAGAAAATAGTTTAGGCATTTTTACTAAAATATTACGTTTCACAGATTACAAAAGAATGACACCTTTTAATGTGGAAATTACTACAGCCTCAGGTGAAAAATTAATTTCTGTAAAACGAGGTGTTGCTTTTTTTCGATCTACTGTTGAAGTTTTTGACGAGAAAGATCGTTTGGTTGGAACTTTCAAACAAAAGTTCTTTTCGTTTGGAGGAAGATTTGAAATTTTGGACAAAAATGAAAAACCAGTTTGTACATTACAGGGAAAATGGACAGGTTGGGATTTTAAATTCACACACGAAAACAAACAGCTTGCACAAGTAAGCAAAAAATGGGCGGGAATGGGTAAAGAGTTTTTTACCAGTGCAGATAATTATGTACTTCAAATTGAAGATACTGTAGCTGCAGAATCTCCGCTTAGACAATTAATCCTTGCTGCAGTAATGTGTATTGACATGGTTTTAAAAGAATAAATAAGTTGTTAAACTTAGATTAAGAAAATAAAAAAAAGCATCATTTTAGGAAGCAAAAACTGTATTTTTGTGTAACTCAACTGATGCTTTTTGGCATTTTCTAAAATTACACTCATGTCAAACTTAAAAAATAAAAATGCCCTTATTACAGGAGCCGGAAAAGGAATTGGAAAAGCAATTGCCATTGCTCTTGCAAAGGAAGGTGTAAACGTAATCTTAATTTCGAGAACGCAATTGGATGTTGAACAATTAGCCGTAAAAATTGAAAATTTCGGAGTTAAATCGTTAGCATTAGCCGCTGATGTTTCGGATATTAATTCAATTAATAAAGCAATAGAAACAGCATTATCAAAATTTAAAACTATTGATATTTTAATCAATAATGCCGGAATTGCTGCTTTTGGAAAATTTATGGAATTAGAACCAGCCGAATGGGAGAAAATCATTCAGGTAAACCTAATGGGAACTTATTATACAACCCGCGCCGTTTTACCAAACATGATCGAAAGACAAACGGGTGACATCATCAACATTTCATCAACAGCCGGATTAAACGGAAATGCGTTGACAAGTGCCTACAGCGCTTCAAAATTTGCAGTCCTGGGATTAACAGATTCCTTAATGCAGGAAATGAGAAAGCACAATATTCGCGTAACTGCCTTAACGCCAAGCACTGTTGCTACTGACATGGCAAAAGACTTAAACTTAACTGACGGTAATCCTGAAAAAGTAATGCAGTCTGAGGACATTGCCGAATTAATCATTGCACAACTAAAACTAAATCGCAGGGTATTTATAAAAAACAGCAGCATTTGGTCTACTAATCCTTAAAACATTAAATCTCAAAATTAAATTCCAAATTCCAGGTAGTGCATAAAATTAGAATTTGGAATTTTAGTATTGGAATTTTAAAAACAAAAATGATGGAACAATATTTAAGACAATTGATTTCAATTGCATTTACAGATAAAAAAGAAATTTTTACCGGTTTTCTGATTGATTATTCGGATGATTGGATTTTATTAAGAAACAATCCTATTGATTTCATAATTGATGGATTTGTAATTTTAAGAAACAAAAACATCGAAGCTATTGAAAGAGACGAAGAACTTGAATTTAATGAAAAAGTGATTCGCCTGAAAGGTTTAAAAACAAATGCAGAAGACATCATTCCGATTAAGGATTTGAGCACGATTCTGAATTACATCAATACTAAATATGGAATTTTTCAGATTGTAAAAAAATCACCAAAATCGGTTTATCTAGGAAAACTAATTGAAGTAAACGATGAAATACTAACTATTGATTTCTTAGACATCAGGGGTTCTTTTGGAGGCGAACTGAGTTTTAATCCGGAAAAAATAAGAGTTATCGAATTTGATTCAGATTATATCAATTCATTAAAATTGGTTGCAGAAGAAAACGAAAAATAAGATTTTATGAAGTAAAAAGCCCTTTATTAAAGAGGGCTTTTTTCGTGTTTTATGTCATTTCGACGAAAGGAGAAATCACACTAGCAGTTCGACAAAGATTGGCAATCAGCTGTATGGAGTCTCTAATGTGATTTCTCCTTCGTCGAAATGACAAGATTGCGCATATTAAACTTCTGCTAATTTGTTTATGAACTCCAAACGAACACTTCCGTCTTCATCAATTTTAGTCAGGTTGATTTCCTGTAAAGTATTAACCAATTCAGGATTCCAAGGTGTTTTTACTTTTACATAGTTTTCGGTAAAACCATGAATATAACCTTCTTTATTTTCACTTTCAAATAAAACTGTTCGGTTTGAACCTAATTGGCTTTCGTAAAAAGAGCGACGCTTTTTCACGGATAAGCCACGGAGCATTTTACTACGTTTTGCTCTTACATTAGCAGGAACAACGCCTGGCATATCAGCAGCTTCTGTATTATCTCTCTCTGAATAGGTAAATACATGTAAATAAGATATGTCCATTTCATTCAGAAAATGGTAAGTCTCTAGAAAATGCTCATCTGTTTCACCAGGAAAACCAACTATAACATCAACTCCAATACAGGCATGAGGCATTACTTCGCGAATTTTGTTCACACGTTCTGTATATACTTCACGCAAATAACGGCGTTTCATTAATTTTAAAATAGCATTGCTTCCGGATTGCAGCGGAATATGAAAATGGGGTACAAAAGTGCGGCTTTTAGAAACGAATTCAATTGTTTCGTTTTTCAATAAATTAGGCTCGATCGATGAAATTCGTAAACGCTCGATTCCTTCCACTTTATCCAAAGCCTGAACTAAGTCTAAGAAAGTATGTTCATGTTTTTTATTTCCAAACTCCCCTTTCCCGTAATCACCAATATTCACTCCTGTCAAAACAATTTCTTTAATATTCTGAGCAGAGATTTCTTTTGCATTTTCTAATACATTCTCCAAAGCATCACTTCTTGAAATTCCTCTCGCAAGCGGAATCGTACAATAGGTACATTTATAATCGCAGCCATCCTGTACTTTCAGGAAAGCACGGGTTCTGTCCCCAATGGAATAACTTCCAACATAAAAATCGGCTTCTGCAATTTCGCATGAATGAACCTCACCCATGTCATTTTTGCTCAAGTCATGAATATAATCGGTAATTTTAAATTTTTCAGTAGCTCCCAAAACTAAATCAACACCATCTACAGCTGCTAATTCCTCCGGTTTTAATTGTGCATAGCAACCTACAGCGGCAACAAAAGCCTTATCATTAAGCTTCATTGCTTTTTTTACCACCTGTTTAAATTGTTTGTCAGCATTTTCAGTTACAGAACAGGTGTTGATAACATAAATATCTGCTATTTCTTCAAAATCAACCCTGTCAAAACCTTCATCATTAAAATTTCTGGCGATTGTAGATGTCTCTGAAAAGTTCAGTTTGCACCCAAGCGTATAAAAAGCAACTTTTTTTCTATTTTCCATAGGAATACACTACATTTTAAGTAGTAAGATATTATATTTACATCTTCAATTGAAGGGTTTGCAAATTTACACACAAATTTCTTTAAAATAAAATCAATAATGCATTATAAATCAATATCTTGAACCATAAGTATATTTATTTTTGCTTAAATAAAGCAAACTGATTACATGTAAAGGTAAAAAAGTCATTTTTTTTTAATCAAGTTGTTTTTTAAAAAATGACAGAAAAAATCGACAAAAAGCAAATAAATCCGACTAAATGCATGAAATAAGTTATAAAATTACATTTTCCTTTGCTGTCATTAATATTAAACTTAAATTCACGCATCGAATTTGATAAAAAATTAAGTCTGCATATAAGATTATTCGATTTACAGCGTTTTAAAACTTTCACAATATTGATAAAATGGGAAAGCCGAAAACCAATTCAGAGTAGGCAAATTTTAAAATTTAAAAAACATATGAAAGCATTTTTCCCCACGATCTGCTTAATTTTCTTAACAACTTTTAGTACGCAGGCACAAACAAATGCTCCTGCCGCAAATGCAAATCCGTTTCCAACAATCAGTACATTAACAAGCTGGGCAAGTTATAACTCACAACAACAGTTTGATATCGCCATACGTGCAGTTGGATTTAAATTTGAAGTTAAGGAACCTGGAGAAGGATCTACAGCTTATACGTACATTAGAAAAGTAGTCGTTAATGATGTAAATTACACTGACAGAATTGTATACAGAATTACAAATAACAACTCTGCAAGTATTATTTCTTTAGTTACTGCTTCTACAGATTTGGTAAGTTTATACACTCCTCAATTGGCTAGTTTTAAAAACAATAACTGTAAAACTGAAATGTCTAAAGACAAAAACACAACTTGCAGCTGTTACGAAAGCGCAAATTTTGCAATTGATCTTTGTGATGAGCGTGTAAAATTGACAATGGGTGACGGAAATAAATATTTTGTTTCTGTAGCCAAAAAATAATAGATACAACTAAAAATATAAGCTTATAAGCTTAAAAACCCCAAAAATTTAATATTAAATTTTTGGGGTTTTTATTTCATACCAAACTTCTGTTTCTCCTTCATATTCAAATGAATTGATATATATTAAACCGAGTTTTTCTAAAATCTTTCTGGAATTTTCATTTCCTTCATCGGCGTAAGCATATACTGCTTCCACTTTCATAGTGTTGAAAGCATAATCTATAAAAGCTTTTCCTGCTTCGGTAGCATATCCTTTTCCCCAATGCTCTTCAATAAAACGATAGCCAATTTCATAGAAATTTTTATGATTATTGATTTCATTTGTAATGAATTTTATTCCGGACCAGCCTAAAAATTCATTCGTTTCTTTGAGGATTACAGCCCAACGGCCAATTCCGAAATCAGCGTATTGCTGTTGAATATTCTTAATTTGATGAATACTTTCATCAATATGTTTTACAGGTTTATTTCCTAGAAATAAATGTACGTTCGGATTCGAATCCAATTTAAACATTCCTTCTGCGTCAGAAAGCTCCAGTTCTCTCAAAAGCAGACGTTCCGTTTCAATTGATTTCTTCATAAACAAAATTATTTAAGATGTAGCGCTGCACAACTTCAGCAACACCATCATCGTTATTTGATGCTACAATTACATTGGCCCTGTCACGCAATTCTGGTGTTACATTATCAACCCAAACTCCTAAACCGGCATATTCTATCATTGTAAGATCATTTCCTGCATTTCCAACAGCAATAATTTCACTTTGATGAATATTTAATTTCTCTGCTAAGATTTTGATGCTTGCTGCTTTGTCAATTCCGTATTGGGCTGCTTCTAAGAAAAAAGGCTTTGACATTGCAACACTCAAATGAGGCATTGCAGCTTTCAAATCCTGCTCTACTTCTTTTAAATACGAAGGCTCTTCCAGTAAAATACATTTCACAGCTGGTTTAGTAACTGCAGCCTTAAAGTCGGAAACCTTATTATGCGGCAATCCGGTAATTTCTTTTTCAATTTCGATATACTCGGAATCTGTTTCGCTTATAATTTCTCCATCAAGATACGTGATAATATGCGTTTTCATTTTTACACTATAATCGTATAAATCATGAATTTGCTCCGGTGTCAAGCATTGCTCAAATAATATAAGATCATCTTTTACTGTACTTATTACAGCACCATTAAACGAAATAATATACGAATCGTTTAAATCTAACTCTAATTCTTTTGCATAAGCGGTCATGGCAGAAGTTGGCCGTCCAGAAGCCAAAACTACATAAACCCCTTTTGCCTGAGCTTCAAGAAGTACTCTTTTATTTAATTCCGAAATTTTATGATCGTCTGTCAACAAGGTATCATCCATGTCGAGCACTAACATTTTATATTGCATATTTTTAAAGTTTTTAGTGGCAGTCGCAGCTTTCAGTCATTACTGAGACTGAAAACCGAGACTGAAAACTATTTTAGATGCTCATTCTAAAATCTTCTATAACCGGATTCGCCTTTGCAAAATCAGTTTCCTGAATAAATACTTCTACAGCTAAATCTGTTTGTCCAAAACCTGCCAAACGAGCCGATTGAATATTATCTTTTTTTGTTGTTTCTACTCCAGCTTTTTCTAATCTTTCCTGCAAAGCAATAGCTAAAACTTCACTTCCTGAAAACACTTTCATTAATCCCATAACATTGTATTTTTATAATTATTTATTGTAATATTATTTTTAATTGATTCTGAAAATCATTGTTTTCATTCATACCAATATGTTCCTGTTTATTTAAAGGATAAAAATGTCCATTCGATTTTATTAAATTACTTAATCTAACTGAATTTTCATAAGGAATTAATTGATCATCTTTTCCATGAAATATATAAATTGGAACTTTAATTTTTGGCAGATATTCGTAAGTTTCTAATTGAAATTTCTTCATAAAATCAGGAAAAAACGGAACTCTGCTGCTTGATAATTCTGTAAAGCTATAATAAGGTGATTGAAGAATTAAAGCTTTAGGTTTCTTTTCAGAAGCCAAAATTGTGGCAAATCCTGAACCTATTGAATAACCTGTAATTATTATTCTATTTTCAGAATATCTTTTAGTTAGTGTTTTATAAACTATGTCAATATCCTTATTTAACTGTTCTTCATTTTCAATTTCTCCTTCACTTTTTCCGAAACTTCTATAATCTAAAATAAAAATATCATAGCCTAAATTAGTATATGCTTTTGCTATTTTACCCCAGCTTTCAAGGTTTCCGGCATTTCCGTGAAGATAAAAAACAAGACCTTTAGAGTTTTTTGCTTTAAATAAAAGTCCATTTAAATTAACTCCATCAAATGATTTGATATTTAATTCTTCAAATTCACTCTGATAATCAAACTGATATTCTTTTGGAAGTGAAGTACTTTGAAAAACCATTCTAACCTGATTGAAATATATGTAGGAAACAATAATCAAATAAATTACAACGAAAAAAACCAAAAGTACGATCGTTAAAAATTTAAGTGTTTTTATCATTTCATAGACTTTCTAAAGGCTTTATTCCTCCTCCTCAATTCCATCCTCCTCTTCATCCAGTTCTTCTTCTCCTTCTTCATCCATATCAAAAAAGTAAGGTTCTAG
This sequence comes from uncultured Flavobacterium sp., assembly GCA_965650235.1. Lineage (GTDB taxonomy): Bacteria > Bacteroidota > Bacteroidia > Flavobacteriales > Flavobacteriaceae > Flavobacterium. Next base: position 17,194 of record CBFGNY010000076.1, read on the forward strand.
TAGAAATTTATCAGCCAGAATTTCGATGCGTTCTGTCAATATTTCAGCAAAAATAATGCGTTGTGTTTTGGCGATACTGTTAGAAATACGCATGATTTTAGTTTCATTACGCAATCTCAAAATAGGATCTGCATCATCTAAAATCAACATCTTTAAACGGTTTACATTATAACCAGCTGTTGTAAACATGTCGCTCAGCTTGTTTGGCGTACCAATTAAAACATCTATTCCGGTTGAAATATAATTTTTATCGTAATCCATATCGCCTTTATCATGAACACCGTAAACTTCAAGATTGGTATATTTTCCATATTTCTCAAAAAGAGCTTCCATCGCCAATACTTTTTCCTTGTCCTCCACAATAATCAAAGCGCGTGGAGATTCTTCTGTATGTCCGGCCAATTGCTGAATAACATTCAATACAATTGTTGTTGATTTTCCGGTTCCTTTTGGAGAAATAATCATACAATCCGCACCACTTTTTATGGTCGAAAAAGTTTCCATCTGCAATATATTAGCTTCTGTCAAACCGTTTTCAATTAAAGCGTCCTGTAACTTCTCGTTTATTTTTTTTAGTTTCATATTCTAATTTAGATTTATGATTTTGGAATTTAGATTCCAAAATCATTACTTGCTGGCAAACATTTTTACATCAGTTTCAGAAATTTCTGTCCCTCCCAAAATGATTAATCTTTCGACTACATTCCGAAGTTCACGGATGTTTCCTGTCCAATCGTATTCCTGCAATAATTTTATGGCTGGTTGCGAAAATACCTTCACCACATTTCCCTGTTCCGAAGCTATTTTCTCTGCAAAGTGTCTTATCAAAGCCGGAATATCATCACGTCTTTCATTCAATGGCGGAACTTTAATTAAAATCACAGCCAAACGATGGTATAAGTCTTCACGGAAACGGCCTTCGGCAATTTCTGTTTTTAAATCTTTATTCGTTGCCGCCACTACGCGAACATCAACTTTTATATCTTTTTCTGCACCGACTCTCGTGATCATACTTTCCTGCAAAGCACGTAAGACTTTGGCTTGCGCCGAAAGGCTCATATCTCCAATTTCATCTAAGAAAATAGTCCCTTTATCTGCTGCTTCAAATTTTCCGGCACGATCTTTCACTGCCGATGTAAAAGCACCTTTTACATGTCCGAATAATTCGCTTTCAATCAATTCGCTGGGAATAGCAGCGCAGTTCACTTCAATTAAAGGGAAATTGGCACGCTCGCTTTTTTCGTGCAATTGGTGCGCTACTAATTCTTTTCCTGTTCCGTTTGGTCCTGTAATTAAAACTCTGGCTTCGGTTTGTGCCACTTTATCAATCATTAATTTAATATGACTGATGGCATCGCTCTCGCCAACCATTTCGTAATTTTTACTGACTTTTTTCTTCAGGATTTTATTCTCAACTACAAGCTGTTTTTTATCCAAAGCATTACGAACAGTATTCAATAAACGATTCAAATCTGGTGGCTTTGAGATATAATCAAAAGCTCCCAAACGCATGGTATGAATCGCTGTTTCCATATCACCATGCCCGGAAATCATGACCATAGGAATTTCGGGTTTGATTTTTTTTACTTCTTCCAAAACCTCAACACCGTCCATTTTTGGCATTTTTATATCGCACAAAACCAAATCGTAATCGTTGTTTTTTATTTTTTCAAGTCCTGCAACACCATCTTCCGCTTCATCAACCTGATATGCATCATTTTCTTCTGATAAAATCTTTACCAAAACGCGCCTGATCGCTGCTTCGTCTTCTATAATTAGTATTTTACTCATTTTTTTGAGATTCAAAGTTGCAAAGGTTCAGAGGTACAAAGTTTAAAACCTTTGTCACTATATACTTTTGAAACTACATTATTTTATAATTTATACTCTTTGTAAAATTCCTAAACTACTTTGTTCTGAAGTACAAAAGTTAGTATAGTCAAAAAACCTTTGTCCCTTTGCAACTCTGAACCTTTGTGACTATAGAAATTAATATTTAAGCCATCTATACAATTCCTTCCAGGTTGGTTTTTTACCGTACATTAGAATACCAACACGGTAAATTTTTGCGGCAAACCAGACTACAAGGAAAAAGGTAGCAAACAATAATGATACCGAAATTGCGATTTGCCACCAAGGCACACCAAACGGAATA
>CBFGNY010000077.1:0-19269 GCA_965650235.1 uncultured Flavobacterium sp.
ATTAAAATTGTTGTAGATCCACAAATATTTGACGACCAATTATACGGTGGTATTTCCAGGTATTATATAGAGATTCTTTCTAGACAGGAAAAAAAGGGAAATAAAATAACAATACCAATATTAACTTCCCGAAATTTTTATATTAGGCAAAGTATTTTCTATAATAAAAAGCAACAAATAGTGGATCTTTTTATTAAGGTAATGAATCGTTACAAAGTAAATACTAATACATTTATTGATAAACAAAAAAAGAAAGAATTAAATAGAGCCTTTACTTCAGATTATGACGTTTTGGTTCCAACTTACTTTAATCCATATTTTTATGAGCAGATTGGTAATAAACCTTTCGTGTTGACAGTTTATGATATGATTTATGAGTTGTTTCCGGATTTATTTATTGATGACCCACATAATGTAGTTGCTAATAAGCTGTTTTTGATAGAAAAAGCTACTAAAATTATTGCAGTATCAAATAATACAAAAAAAGATATATTAAAATTATACCCTCATATTGATGAATCCAAAATTGAAGTAATATATCATGGAAATTCAATAAAAGTTGAAAAAAATATAGATATCAAGTTGCCAGAAAATTATATACTATATGTAGGTAGCAGGTGGCATTATAAAAATTTTACATTTCTTGTTGATGCAGTAAAGGATATTTTAGACGAAAATGATGATTTGATTTTGTTATGTGCCGGAGGCGGTGATTTTAATGAAGAGGAGAAAGCATTAATTTATGATTTAGATTTAGATGATAAGATAGTTCAACAAAAATTTGAAGACTTTGAATTAGGTCATTATTATAAAAATGCATTATGTTTTGTTTTTCCTTCAATGTATGAAGGCTTCGGCATACCTGTACTGGAATCAATGGCTTGCGGATGTCCGATTGTATTAAGTAATAGTAGCTCTTTCCCTGAAGTAGCTGGTGAAGCTGGTATTTTTTTCAACTTAGGAGACAAGCAAGATTTACAAAATAAAATTAGAATGCTGCTTAATAACGACTTATTAAGGGCAGAGTATTCGCAAAAAGGATTAATACAAGTAAAGAATTTTGATTGGGATGATGCTGCAGAAAAATGTTTAGAGGTTTACATTGAGGCAGTTAATTCTTAAAGTTTAAAAAAATATAGTGTTCATATTGTTATGAAAAAAATTTCGATAATTACAGTTAATTATAACAACCGCGAAGGTTTGCAAAAGACAATATATAGCGTTTTGGAGCAAAAGTTTCAGGATTTTGAATTTATCATAATCGATGGAGGAAGTACGGACGGGTCAAAACAAATAATTGAAGAGTGTGATCGCATTGATTATTGGGTTTCTGAAAAAGATTCAGGAATTTATAGCGCTTTAAATAAAGGTATAAAAGCAGCAAAAGGAAAATATTTAATCTTTATGAACGGGGGAGATTCTTTCTACTCTGCAAATGTTTTAGATATGATAAAGAATGAGTTCAATAATGATATTGATATACTATATGGTAATTCTTTTTTTATATCCAAAAAGAAAAAATTTCAAGTTGATTATCCAGATAAATTAAATTTTTCTTTTTTTTATACTAATTCTTTATGTCATCAGGCTATTTTTTATAAGCGAAAAATTTTTGAAAATAATTTATATAATGAAGAATTAAAAATTGTTTCTGATTGGGAATTTAATATGAAAAGTATATGTATCGAAAATAAAAGCTATAAACATATCAATGTGATTATTTGTAATTATGATTTAGATGGAATTTCACATCATCAAAAAGAATCCGACAAGAAAGAACGAGAAAAGGTCTTACATAAATATTTTTTGGCTTTCATTGATGATTACGAAAGAGTTGTCGACCAGCTGGTAAAATATAATAAACCACAGATAAAAAGTCATGAAACAATCAATTCAAATGAAATTTATGGAAATATAAGTAAAAGAAGATTATATCAGTTATCATTTATTAGCCAGAATAATAAAATAGCCTATAAAATAATTAAGGCATTTGTAAATATTTCTTTATTTTTTACCTCAAAAAAAAAATTGTCTGAGGATATGACTACGCCAAAAAAATAGATTTTTTTTTGATTTTAGTATCATAAGGTGTTGTAATACAATGAATAGGGTGTGATTTTAAAAATAATATTCAGTTAAATTGTAATCATTTTGGAATGTTGTAGCCTATAGTAAAATTTAGGAAATCTCTATATATATTGAAAAATAGAATATATTAGGCAATTAAAAGATAGCAACACGTAAATGGCATAAGATGAAGTTTAAGGATTTATTTGGTTTGAGAAAAATAAACAAAGATATTAAAAGGGGTGAACATAGTAATCCTCACGAAAGATCTAAATTTGCTATAGGCGAGGAATCAGGAAATAGTATGATTGATGAAGAATCTGAAAGCATTATAGAGGATAAAGGGTCTGAAAATAGGGCTGTTGATATAGAATATTATTTAGGTAAATATAAATTGATGTTAAAAGGATTTCATGATTTAGCCAGATTTCAAAAAGAGTTTCCTTTATACGATCAATTTTTGCCCATTTTTTGTAGCAATTTTAAGGGCTTAATTATAGATATAGGTGCAAACATAGGTGATACAGCAATAGCTATTTTTTCTAAAAATGACCATTCATTTATTGTCAGTGTTGAGCCGGATATTGATTTTTATAATGACTGTCTTCACAATATTTTTAATAACTCTCTAAACGAAAGGTCACTGCTTGTAAATAAGTTTGTCTCAACTAAAACAGGAAGTTATATTCTTAAAAAAAGTGAAAGCTTATCAACTGGTTCAATTGATGAATTGAAACAGGAAACTAGTGAAATAAATAATACAATTTCATTTAGCGAATTAATGGATTTAGTTCCTAAAGCTAAAAAAGAAATATTTGATATTTTAAAAATTGATACTGATAGTTTTGATTGGGATGTCTTACAATCTTTTGCTGAATATGCAAGAAAAGGAGAAATTAAACCACGTTTTGTTTTTTTTGAAATGCAAACCTTCATTAATAATAATGAAAACAGTTATGAAGGCAGACATGAAATTATTGATAATTATAAACAAGCTCTGATTGAACTAAAAACTCTTGGTTATACAAAATTTTGTTTATTCGATAATTTTGGAACGTATTTTAAAACCACTGAATCAATTGACGAAATTATTGAACTGGCCTTTTATATAAAAAGATCACAATTGTTTAATTCACACTCTACTGTTTATTATTTTGATATTTTGGCTTATTCAGAAAATGAAAGTGTTATTGTTAATGATACTATATCTGAGATTTATAAGGATGAAACTTTTTCTTGATTCTCAGGTTTTAATGAATTGACATTACTTTTAATTTTTTCACAATAGAGGCTTTTGTCAATTTTAATGCTAATTAACATTTCTATAAAAGTTTTATATTTCTATCCTGAAAATCTATTGAAAAAAACAAGAAACAACGGAAGAGTTTTGGATAACTGGATATTTTAAAAAATAGAAATTTTAAAAATTGTAAGTGTACGCAAAAAGAATAGGTTTATAAGTATTTTTAATAATGAGAAAACAGTATGTTAATAATCTATCAGGTTAAGAATAATATGTTCTTTACTTAGTGAGTCAGGAGTTAATTAAAGTAATTAGAAGCGCAATCATATAGTTTATGACTAATTGTAAAGAAAGAGATGTATGCGCATTGTTAAATAGAATGACAATGATATTTAGTAACTAATAAACCAGCTAAGTTATAATCTATATTTAAAAATTACTTCTATATAATAGTTTTAATAAAAATATAATAAAGAAATTTAATTTAATTTATTGTTTTTCCAAAAAGTAAAGTAAATTAATAGTCATTCTGACTTTGAACACTGTTAAAAAGGATTTAATTATGATTTTGATATTTTATATGGTAATGCACTTTTTGTGATAAATATAAAAACCGTTTAGCGTAAGCTATACTGATAAATTAATTTTTTCATTTTTTATTCAAATCTTTATTTTATCAAGCTACTTTTATAAATACAAATCTTTAATTTATTGTTTATTATTTTCAGATAAAATATAGATGATTTATGCTGGCAAAAACTTTCGGTGGCATATATTTAATTTAATATTGTTTAAAAATTAATGGTAAAAATTGTTGTTGATCCTCAGATTTTTAATATTCAAAAATATGGAGGGATTTCTAGATATTATAAGGAAGTATTTACTCATCTCAAAAGAAGAAATGATATGGATATTATACTTCCACTTTTTAATTCAGATAATGTTTATTTGGCAAATAGTGATTTATTAATAAGTGAAAAAAAAACAATGACGTTTTTAATTAAAGCTTTGAATGTTTTAGGTATTAGCACGCGTACGTTGAATAAAAAACTTATGGATGAACAAATTAAAATAACTTTTGATCAAGGAAATTTTGATTTATTTATTCCAACTTATTACGATTCCTATTTTTTAAAGTTTATAGGTAATAAGCCTTTTGTATTAACAGTTTATGATATGATTCATGAATTGTTTCCTCAATATTTTTTGGATGATGTTTCTAAGGTGAGTGTAAATAAAAAAATATTATTGGAAAAGGCAACTAAAATAATTGCAGTTTCTAATAACACAAAAAAAGATATACTTAACGTTTATCCACATATTGACGAATCTAAAATAGAAGTTATTTATCATGGAAGCTCAATTTGTGTTAACAATAATGTTGTTGTAGATTTACCTGAAAACTACATTTTATTTGTAGGTGTTAGAGACTATTATAAAAATTTTATTTTTTTGGTAGAAGCAATACACGAATTATTAATGTTTGATTCTTCCTTAAAATTAATTTGTGCCGGTGGAGGAGATTTTAAAGATGAGGAGATAAAATTTTTAAAAACCATGAATCTTCAAGAAAAAGTATTACAAAGAGATTTTGATGAAAAACAGTTGGGAATGTTTTATAAAAATGCTAAATGTTTTATTTTTCCTTCAATGTATGAAGGTTTTGGAATTCCCGTTCTCGAATCTATGGCTTGTGGTTGTCCAATAGTTTTATCAAATAGTAGTTCTTTTCCTGAAGTTGCTGGAGATGCGGGTATTTATTTTGATGTTACAAGTAAAGAAGATTTAGTTAGTAAAGTTAGGTTAGTTTTAAATGATGATGATTTTAGGAACGAGTACGTTTTAAGAGGCCTCAACCAAGCAAAAAAATTTACATGGGATATAGCAGCATCTCAATGTGCAGAGCTTTATAAAAAAGCGATATATAATTTTTATTAGTACTTATATATAAATTAATATTAAGCTGAGTAAACAAAAATATTATTGTGTCGCTTGCTTAGTTGTTATCGATAAGGTTTTGTTTTCAAATTAAAACTCTACAGAGATTAAGCTTAAAATGAAACTCAATTACATCAATCCTTTAATAATATGCATTTTAAATAATTGATTGTTTGTTTATAAAATAATGAACCAATACTATATCTTAAATTAAAATAAATGAAAATTCTTTTTTTCTATCCCGAAAATCCTTTATTGTTATCACAAGGGAATCATGCTCGAGCATTAGCTTTATTGCATTATTTTAAGGACAGAAATATTAATGTAGATTTTGTTTCTGAGAATGATAATTCTGATATATCTAACCTGAATCAAAGAATAATAAATGAAAAATTAGTTTCTAGTCATTATTTTATTAGAAAATTTACAAAGAAAAAACATTTATTATGGTATTTTTTTTGTTTTTCACTTCCTAATAAATTATTGAGTAAGCAAAGGCAATTTAATCGTGTGCGAAAGGGACAGCAGAAAGATTTTAATAGGATTCTTCAAAATAACAGCTACGATTATATTGTCATAAGTTATGCTTGCTGGGCTCCTTTAATAGAAAATAATAGGTATTTAAAAAAAGCAAAATTAATTATTGATACCCATGATTTTTTAACTGCACAATTTATTGGTTCTAGAGATTTTAGTCTTGGGAAGTCTTTTGAAACTGAAATCAATTTGTTAAGATTATTTGATTCGGTTATAACAATTTCTAATGAAGAAAGATATTTGTTTTCACATTTTATTGGAAATAAAACCGCTTTAATTACTCATCCACTTCCTAACAATTTTTTTAAGTCGAATACCAATAAAGTTTTTGATATCATTTATATTGCGAGTGATAATCCCCATAACAATATAGGGGCCAAATGGTTTTTTGATAAAGTATATCCATTGCTTTCTAATGCAATTAATATAGTAGTTGTTGGGAATGTTACCAGAACAATTAAGAATTATTCTAATGTAACAAAAATTGATTTTACTGAAAATTTAGATACATACTACGCTAATTCTAAAATTGTTATATGTCCAATTTTTACAGGAACTGGATTAAAGATAAAAGTAATTGAAGCATTATCTTATGGTTTACCTGTTGTTTGTAATGAAAAAGGTGTTGATGGAATGATAAATAAAATCAATAATGGATGCTTAGTAACGGATAATCCCAGTGAATTTGCAAATTATATTGAGAGTTTATTAACCGATACAAGTTACTATGAAAGTATCACAAATGCTTCTAAAAATTATTTTTTAGAAAATAATGAAAAAACTGAAGTATATAAAAATATTGATAAATTATTTAAAAAATAAATTCTCTAAATGGCAATTAAAAGTTATTCAGTAATTACAGAGGTTAAGAAATTTTGGTGGCGTATATTCGATAAATCAAAATATTTTGAATATAAATTGTATTTAAAAGACCAAAATATTTTAAATAAATTTAATCCCCAGTTACAAAAAGACTGGGATGCTATTTCACAAATTATTTCAAAGGAACCGTTAGAAATAAATTTTAAACATTCTGGACATTTAGGTGATTTGATATATGCACTACCGATCTTAAAAGAACTAGCCAAGAAGAGTAAATGTAATTTGTATGTCAATTTGGGGCAAACAATGGGTCGGAATTATTATAAACATCCCACGGGAAATGTGATGTTGACAGAAAGGACTTTTGAAATGATATTACCTTTGTTAAAAGAGCAATTGTACATTACAAATGTTAAGAGATGGGAAAACGAAGCAATTGATATTGATTTGGATTTATTTCGTAAATTACCCGTAGCGATGGAATTTCATTCAATTAGATGGTATTATCATTTAACAGGACTTCAACCTAATATGTTTTTACCTTTTTTAAATGTAGAAGCACATAAAAAAATAACAGATAAAATTGTAATAGTAAGAACTTTTAGAGGAAGAAATCCCTTAATAGATTATTCTTTTCTAAATAAATATAGTAATCTCTTATTTTTGGGAACAAGAGAGGAATATGATGACTTTAGTAAAGAGGTACCTATTGCTGAATTCTATAATGTTTCAGACTTTTTGGAAATGGCGCAAATAATAAAGTCTTCTCGTTTTTTTGTTTCTAATCAAACTTTTTCATTTGCCATAGCTGAAGGTTTAAAAGTAAACAGGCTTCTTGAGTCTAATCCGTTTTCACCAGTTGTTTTCCCTTTAGGTGGAAATGGATCTGATTTTTATTTTCAACCACAATTTGAAAAGTTATTTTCAGAATTCTATTTAAATTTTAAATAACACATATCTTCTGTTTTACTTTTAAAGATTTTGATATTGGCGCACCAATTAGTAAGATCTTAAATAAATACCAATATTTAGGTTTAAATAAGGTTTTAAAAAAATAATTAATTCGTAATAAATTCAGTAAAATTAAAAATTTTAAATAGCCATGATGTTTTCTAATGATATATAATAGCGATATTTTGAGCTCTGTTTTGATTAAAATTCCTTTAGATGTACTTGCTCCGTGATAATGTATGTATTTTGCATCTGGAATTAGATAATTAAACTTTCCATTTTTTAGAAAACGCATTGCTAAATCTGTTTCCTCATAATAAAGGAAGATATTGGTGTCAAAACCCCCAACATTATTAAAGTCGTTTGCCCTCATGAACATAAAACTGCCTTGAACATAATTTACTTTTAGAGGTTCTTTATATTGTAGTTTTCTTTTTGGATATTTTTTCGGATTAATTAATTCCAGAAAATCCCGACCAAAAACTTCTTTGGTAATAGAGGAAAAATGATTAAACGCAACCATATGTTTTCCTTTTTTGTTAAAGGATTGTCCTCCCACTATTCCTATATTTTCGTCTTTTTCAATAGCTGCTTTCAGTATAGAAAAGTTATCATTTAAGAATAAGGTATCATTGTTGACAAAAGCAATATATTTAGCATTTGAAATATGAAATCCAATCATGTTTCCTGATCCAAATCCTGTGTTTATATTACTTCGTATTAGTTTTAAATTTTTAAAAGAATGTTTGTCACAAAAAAGTTTAAGAGAAATGTAATCATCTTTTTCAGAACAATTATCAACAATTATAATTTGTAAATTAATATCCGGATTTGTTTTATCTAAAATACTATCAACACATTCCTGAGTTAATCTATTAGAATTATAATTGATAATTATTGCAGCAATTTCAAACGTCATAAATCATTGTTATTTATTTTATTTAAAAAAAATATTTAATTGATTTCAATTTCATAAAGTCAGTTTTTGATAATTATTTTTTTGAGTTACTATTTACATATTTTTAATAGATGAAAAATATATAAATAGTTGCGTCGAAAATGTTTTAATTTTTATATCGTGTAATTAAATCTTAAACTCTTTAATTTTTAAAAAATCCTATTATGATTACATTCACATCATAAAAAAATATTTCCTTGGAACATTAATAAACTTTTTTGCAAATGTAAGATTATTATTGTTTAGTTTAATTGTTAATTTATGTTGGACATAATATTTGTTTTTTTTTGATAGAGTAAAAAAGGAACAATTTGTAAAAAACCATTTATTTTTTTATAGAAGTTAATACGGTAGAACTACTTTTTAATTCATATAAAAGGCATGACATAAATAAAAACAGAATCCAAAATCACCAATTCAAGCGTGGCATTTTTTGGTTACTCGAATAAGAATATGGATCGCTTGTTGATTGAAATGTTTAAAAAATGAATAATTTATTTGCGAATTATTTTCTTAATATAAGATCTCCTTATACACTTCTAAATATTGAGATGCTGCAGATTTCCAATTAAAACTTTTTGCTCTTTTAATAATAGATTCTTCCAATTGAGATTTATTCTTTTCATATTCATTTAAGCCTTCTTCCAAAACATTTTTCATATATTCCGGATCAAAGTTTCTCCAATAATAAGCTACATCTCCACCAATTTCAGGCAGTGATGTTTTGTCAGATAAAAAAACAGGCTTTCCAAAACTCATTGCCTCAATTATTGGAAGGCCAAAACCTTCTCTAATCGAAGGAAATAGAAAAGCCGAGCAATTTTTCATAAAATATTGTTTGCCCAAATCTGAAACTTTTCCTGTTAGAAAAACTTGATTTTCAAGTTTATTTTGAACTATTAGTTCTTGAATTTCTTTTCCGTATGGCTTATTATTATTTCCGGAAATTATTAAATTAAAATCTTTAATGTGCTTCATCATATTAATGATTGCACCATAATTTTTTCGTTCCCAAAAATCACCAATGGTATAAAAAAACGGTTTATCTATAGGTTGTATTGGTATATATGAAGAGGTGTCTAATAAGGTTGAAATTGGGTTGCCATTATAAATTATATATTCAGGTACATCAGGAACCTTAAAAGCATCATGGGTTTGTTTTTTAGCAAATTCAGATATGTAAGTAATTGCAGATGAGTTGTTTAATTTTTCAATGAAGGTTTTATTTCTCTTATGATTTAAATCTGAAGAAATTTCTTCAACAAAATTAACGTCATGAATTGTAAGTAAGTACTTAGTGTTAAATCGTGGCTCAACTTTAATGTTTTGATTTACAGAGTGCCATAGATCATACTTTTTTAAAGTTCTGAATGCTTTATAACGGTGGTAACCGATGTATTGATGATATTTGAATTTATCTCCAAATTCATCTTGTAGAGGGGTAATTTTTCCTGCATTTACATGCAATTCGAGATCATCAAAAGAAAGTTGATTAAGCCCCTTTAATAATTCATAATTAAAAGTCCCTAATCCAGTATTACGATTATTTATATTATGAGTTTCTAAAAATACTGTCCTTTTTTGTTTCATATAGTATTATTTGAGAACGAAAATACAATAATAATTTGACGTCTAAAATTCTATATGTACTTTTGTTGATAATAAATAACTCGAAATGAATTTAAAATTAAATGCAGCTTTTAAATCCTATTCTCCTAAAATCTTGGAGATTATTCAAAATTTTAATTCATTAGGGACATTATTTGGCAATGGTACTCGGAATAAAATCAAGCTGTTTGAATTTGAAGACAAAACAATAAATATTAAATCCTTTAAAGTTCCACATCTAATTAATAAAATTGCCTATAGGTATTTTAGAAAAACGAAAGCCAGGCGTTCTTATGAGTATGCCACTATTCTATTAGAAAAAGGGATCGGAACGCCACAACCTATTGCTTATTTTGAGAATTATGATAATATAGGACTAAAAGACAGTTATTACGCCAGCGAGCATTTATTGTGTGATTTGACGTATCGAGAGCTCGTAGAAATTCCTAATTATCCGGATCATGAAAATATATTAAGGCAGTTTACCAGATTTAGTTTTGGCTTGCATGAAAAAGGAATTGAATTCTTAGATCATTCGCCTGGAAATACTTTAATAAAAAAGAATGCTGAAGGAAATTATGATTTTTTTCTGGTAGATTTAAACAGAATGGAATTTCATGATTCAATGACATTCGAAATGCGAATGAAAAACTTGTGCCGTTTGACTCCTGTGAAAGAAATGGTACGGGTAATGAGTAATGAATACGCTAAATTATACGGTGAATCAGAGCAAAAAATCTTTAATACGTTATGGAAATATACATCTGATTTTCAAGAGCAATTTCATAGAAAAAAACGTCTGAAAAAGAAACTTAAATTTTGGAAAAAATAACTCCCAATATTTTTTAACCTAATGACCGTTGTGCTTAGCGAACTTTTTTTTAATTTTTATATTCCTGGAAGTAAACTTCTAATTTTTCAAGCATCAGGGGTAATGGATATTCATTGTAATATTTGAAAGTATGCTCTTTAATATATTTTTCCGGATATTGTTGGTAAATTTCAGGTTTTATGTCTTTTAAATGGATTGAAGTGTGTTTAGCTTCATTTTCAAATAATTGCCAGGTTTCTTTTCGAACAGAAGGCGTAAATATAGAAAATGTGGGAACATCAAGAGCTTTGGCCATATTTACAGCTCCGCCTTCATTTCCAATTAGCATGTCACATTGAGATAATAACGCTAAAAAAGCTCGCAAGTCAGTACAGTATAAATCAAAAACAATGTGTTTTTTTGTCTCTTCAGAACAATAGTTATACACTTCAAGAGCTAATTCTTTTTGATCCGGAATATAGTTAAAGATAATTGTAGCATTTGTTTTCGCAACGGTAAAATCAATAATTTTTGCCATTCCTTCTAAAGGATAGGTTTTATAAACTTCGCTTCCTAAAATGCCAAACATGACTAATGGTTTTTCCTGATCAATAGTATGGCTTTTTAAAAGTTTTCTGGCATCATTTATCTCCGTTTCTTTTAAAAATATCTTCGGTTTTACATCCGTTATTTTTTCCGAAATAAAAGGGCGAAGAAGTAATAACCTGTTTTCAATTGCTAAACCATGTTCTGATTTTATAGCATCAAAACGTTCGTAATTATAATTGTAAAAAATCCTGGAGTACCACTTAGCATAAGAGACTTTGTATTTTGCTCCTGAAAATAAGGTAATTAAATTAGTCTCTAATTTGTTGTAAACGTCAATTACAACATCATATTTTTTTCTTCGAATCTGAAAAATAAATTTAAATAAAGAAGGAATAGATTTTCTAACCTTGTTCGACAAGGTAACAATAGTATCAATATTAGGGTTTTCTTTTAAAACATCCACAGAATTCGGATAGCACATATAATCAATTGTAGCTTCAGGAAACTTTGCTTTCAAATTATTGCAAATTATAGTACTTGTTAATACATCTCCAATTCTTTTTTGCTGAACGACTAATATTCTCATTTATTTTTAAATTCAATTTTAAAAGCAAAATTACGAACTATTTTATGAAGTGTGCAATCAGAGGATGCGAATAAGATCAAACTAAATAAAAAGTTATATTTTTGTGCCTATAAATTAAATTTTTGCAATGGGAATTAGTGGTCTGGTTATTACTTTCAACGAAGAAAAAAATATTGGGAAATGCATAGATGCGCTACTAAAAGTTTGTGACGAAGTAATCATTGTAGATTCTTTTAGTAAAGATCGTACAGTTGAAATTGCCAAAAAAAGAGGTGCAATAGTTGTTGAACAGGCTTTTTTAGGAGATGGGCCACAACGTACCCATGGTTTACCATATTGTAAAAACAATTGGATTTTAAATCTTGATGCTGATGAGTTTCTAAATGATGATGCTGAGGCATTTATCCTGAATAAAAAATATTTAGAAGGAAATTACGATGCCTTTAGCTTTAGGGTAAAAAATTTTTTAGGAGATAAGCTCATCGATTTTTCAGGATGGTATCCAGACCATAAGGTCCGTTTTTTTAATAAGCAAACTGCCCATCCTTCCGATTCAAAAGTGCATCAGAAGATAATAGCCACAAATGAAAAAAGAGTAGCGGTACATATTTTACATTACGGATGGGATTCTTTAGACCAAATTATAGCAAAAAAGAATCAATATTCCGGTTGGCATGCAGAACAGTTGTTTAATCAGGGTAAAAGAGTAAGTGCTTTTAAGCCAATTCTTAACGGAACAGTTGCTTTTATACGTTGTTATTTTTTTAAGAAGGGAATTTTTAATGGTGTTGATGGCTTTACAATAGCAGCTATACAAGCCTTTTTTTCATACATGAAATATGCAAAGCTCATCAAGATACAATCTAAAAAATAGTCGTCAAAGCTACTTTTTAGATTGCTAATTTATCATTTATCACTCTGGTATTAAAAGTTTGGATATATGCTTTCAAAGTTTTTAATAGTTTAACGACTTTTGGTTTGTTTTTTTGCATCAGATTTCTTTTAAGCAAAACATCTTTTTTCCAGTCGTATAAGCCTATAACCTGATTGTTTGCAAAAGCCAGATAATAATCATCTTGTATATAATGGTAGGTTCCCTGAAGATAATATACTACAAAATTGTCTTTTGATTTATAGCTTTTTCCAAAACTAATCATGTTTGTTTTGATATTTAGATAGTCCAAAATACTCGGCATTATATCAATTTGCTGAAAGTTCTTTTCATTAACACCTACTAGTTCTTTATTTGAAGGATCGAAGAATAAAATCGGAATACTGAATTTGCCAATATTTGTTTTATCAATGTCTTTATCTCCACCTGATGAAGTGTGATCTGATGAAATGACAAAAAGGGTGTTTTTGTACCATTCTTGTTTTTTTGCAGTATCAAAGAATTTACGTAATGAATAATCAGTGTAGGCAATGCTTTCCTGAATATCTGTTGTTCCTTTTGGGAATTTTCCTTTATATCTATTAGGAATAATATATGGATTGTGAGATGAAATAGTAAACAATGAACTAAAAAAAGGCTGTTTGAATGAAGTTAATTTTGAGGCATAAAATTGCAAAAATTCTTCGTCAAAAATTCCCCATCTACCATCAAAGGCCTCTTCTCCAATATATTGATCTTTGCCAAAGTATTGATCAAATCCAGCTACTTTTGCATATTGGTCAAAATTTTGACTGCCATTGAAGGCACCATGGAAAAAAGAGGTATTGTAGCCTTCTTTTTTTAAAATTTTTGGAAGGCCATTTATTTTATTTAAAGAATAACTGGATGAAATAAAAGAATTATTCATTAAGCTGGGAATGCTCGAAAGGATAGAAGGAACGGCATCTATTGAAACTTTTCCATTGGCAAAACCATTTTTAAAATAATATGATTTTGTAATTAATGAATCCAAAAACGGAGTTTGACCGCGTCCAACATTTTCATTACCAAAACTTTCTAAAATTAAGATAACTACGTTTTTTTTGATTGGAGATCCTGTGGGTTTTAATGAGATTTCGGGATTATAAATGGATACAAGTTCTTTTTCATCAAAATAATGGACTTTTTCAACATCTTCTTTTTTTGTTATAGTTTTTAAAATACAAAAAGGAGTGTTCAATACCAAAGCCGAGTTGCTTAGTTCCCCATATTTTATAGCATCCACAATCCTAATTGGTTTTTTTTGGAATCCGCCACGCCCAATAACAAGTATGATAATTAAGGAAAGAACAAAAATAGCACTTTGTTTAAAATAGTCTTTCCTGGTTAAAATTTCAGTATCAGTGCTTTTCTTTATATTCGGAATTAATTTCCAAAAAATAAAACTTACAATAATAAATATTACAGCAATATACCAGAATTCTTTTAAAAATGAAGGAATTAAGCCTATAGCTTCTTTTTCCATTCCTTTAGCCGTAATCATGCTATAAGTGCTTCTTCGGCCTGTAAATTTATAGTAGATAGTGTCAATAAAGTTAGTAGCAATAAAAATCAGGTTTACTATATAAAAACCAATTTTTAAAATACGTTGATAGGTTAAGTTATATTTAAAATTACCTGGAATTAAATGAGCAACTATAAATATTGTATTTAAAAATGCGATTGCCGCGAAATCAAAAATCAAGCTTCCTAAAAAAGTTTGAAAAGTAATATTTCCAAATAACTCGCTGTTGATGAAATAAAATAAAATTCGGCTTAGCTGATAAATAAGCACAATTAAAAGAAATCTTTTTAAAAATAAGGCAATACTTTTTTTGTAGTTGTTCATCGATAGTTTGTACTTTTTTACGTTTTTAGCTTATGTTTTACTGGTATTTCTATAAGCTAAAAAAGATTTAGAAAACACAATATATAGTTTTCTAAATCTTTTTTATGAATATTAGAATTTGCGACAAAAATATAAAAAAAAGGTATCTGATTTATACCGCTACATCATATTCTCTTAGCGCATTATTTAATGAAGTTTTCAAATCTGTAGATGGTTTACGTGTGCCAATAATCAAAGCACATGGAACCTGAAACTCACCAGCAGCGAATTTTTTAGTATAGCTTCCTGGAATTACTACTGAACGGGCAGGTACAAATCCTTTCATTTCAACAGGTTCATCACCAGTAACGTCAATGATTTTAGTAGAAGCAGTCAAACATACATTTGCACCCAAAACAGCTTCTTTACCTACGTGAACACCTTCTACAACGATACAGCGTGAACCAACAAAAACACCATCTTCAATGATAACTGGAGCAGCTTGCAATGGCTCTAAAACACCACCAATACCAACACCACCGCTTAAGTGAACGTCTTTTCCAATTTGAGCACAGCTACCAACAGTTGCCCAAGTATCTACCATTGTTCCGGCATCAACATAAGCACCAATGTTTACGTAACTTGGCATCATAATAACACCACTTGAAATATAAGAACCATAACGGGCAGATGCTCCTGGAACTACACGAACTCCTTTTTCAGCATAATCTCTTTTTAATAACATTTTGTCATTATATTCAAAGATTCCAGCTTCTAATGTTTCCATTTTTTGGATAGGGAAATACATAACTACGGCTTTTTTTACCCATTCGTTAACCTGCCATCCGTCACCTTTTGGTTCAGCAACGCGAAGTTTTCCGGAATCTAATAATTCGATAACTTCTCTGATTGCATTAGTAGTTGTTTCTTCTTGTAATAAAGCTCTGTTTTCCCAAGCTTGTTCAATTATAGTTTGTAAAGAACTCATAAGTTTAAATTTTTGGCAAATATAGAGTATTTGTATAAAATCAAAAAGGCAAATCAATTTGAAAATGTTACAGATCTAACTTTTTGTTTTAATCCGAAATCTTCTGCTGATTTGAAACATTCCTTAAAATGGAATTTTTTAGTGCATAACATGATAAAAATCAGATTTAGTGATTTTTGTTCTGATTAGTTTTGTCTCATAATTCCTGAATTGATAAAGGAATTAAAGACAATTTTAAATAAACTAATAAACCAAATATGAATCAGGAAAACCAGTTTCAAACCAGAATTGCAGTTATTGACAAAGAAGTCACGTGGGACAAAACACAAGTAATAATGAGCAAAACAAACGCTTTTGGTATAATAGAATATGCCAATGAAGTTTTTGTAGATGTTTCAGGTTACGAGGATTATGAATTAATGGGGCAGCCACATAATATCATTCGCCATCCGGATATGCCAAAAGTTATTTTTAAAGTACTTTGGGAAAACCTAAAACAAGGCAGGAATTTTCATGCGATTGTAAAAAATCTAGCGAAGTCGGGAAGATATTATTGGGTAATTACCGATTTTGAGATTGCAAAAGATGAAAACGGAGTAATAGTGAATTATTTTGCAAGACGACAATCAGTGCCTCAGGAAGTTGTTTCACTGCATATTGAACCGCTTTATAAAAAGTTACAGCAAATTGAAGCAGCCAGTGGAGTTGAGTTTAGTGAAAAATATTTGATAGGATTTCTGGAAGAAAAAAAGAGAACTTATGTAGAATATATTAAGGAGCTGATTTATGAACATGAAAAAGCACAGTCAAAATTTGCCAATTACGAAATGAAAGCAGAAGATGAAGAAGAGGAGAGAGGCTTCTTTAGCAGGTTGTTTGGCAGATAAATAGTTTAAATAATATTTTTTAGTTGTTTTTAAATTTAGAAAATCCGTTTTGAAAAAATTTTCAGGACGGATTTTTTGTCGCTTCAATGATTTCAAATAAAAGGAGGTTAAGATCAAAAAGTTGTATCTTAGAATAGCTAATAAAAAGTAATGAAAGATAATTTCTCAAAACAGGCAGTTGATTATTCAAAATTTCGTCCGCAATATCCTGAGGAAATGATTGAATATATAATTTCATTTGTCCATAACAAATCTACAGTACTTGATATTGCAACCGGAAACGGTCAGGTGGCACGTAAACTTTCTACTCATTTCAAAAAGGTATTTGCTACAGACATAAGTCAAAAACAACTGGACAATGCGATTCAGGCAGATAATATTATTTACAGTAAAGAATCTGCTGAAAAAACTTCTTTCGAAAATCAGCAATTTGATTTAATCGTAGTGGCACAAGCGGTACATTGGTTTGATTTTGAATCGTTTTATAAAGAAATCTACAGAATATTAAAACGGGGAGGTATTTTTGCAGTAATGGGTTACGGATTATTTTCGACAAATCCGGATTCAGATAAAATTTTGCGCCATTTTTATTATAATATTTTGGGGCCGTATTGGGATCCAGAGCGAAAGTATCTGGATGAAAATTATGAGAATATCCAGTTTCCGTTTGAAGAAATTCCAGCAGAGAAATTTGAAAATGAATTTAGCTGGAACTTTGAAGCATTAATAGGATATCTTCAAACATGGTCTTCAGTACAGCATTATATTTCAAAAAACAATCAAAATCCAATAGATTTAATTTACGACGATTTGAAGATTTCGTGGCAAAAAAATGATAAGAAAGTTATATTTCCATTGTTATTGAGAATAGGGAAATTGAATTCGGAAGATATAGGCTGAAAAAGTTTTATATTTGTATTGTAAATGATAGTATTATGGAAGCGATTAGATTAGAATTCAAATCAGAAATTAAAGAGAAAATCTTAGAATTATTGAGTTCATTTTCTTCTGATGAGTTGAAAATAGTTCAGGAAAATCCTGATTTTGATGAAAATAAAAGGAAACTTGATTCTGCATTGAATAAAATTAAAAACGGAACGGCTAAATTTTATACTCTAGAGGAAGTTGATGCCATACTTGAAGAAACAATTTCTAAATATGGAAATTAAGTTTCAGGAAGAATTTTTGTTTGAATTAAACAATCAGGTTTATTACATTTCGAAAGATAAGCCAGCAGCAGCCAGAAAATTTAAAAATGATTTACTACGAAACATTCGAAAAGATTTAAAAAATCCTTTTCTTTTTAAGAAATCCCAATATTATAATGAAGAAAATATAAGAGATTATGTTTTTAAGGGGTATGTTTCAGTTTATTATATTAATGAACACGAAAATTCAGTTTATATATTTGGTTTCATAAAATACAAAAACTCACTGTAATTTATGATTCTTCCTTTCTATCTTTGATAAAAATTACAAAATGCCAAGAATCCTCTCCATAGACTACGGTCAAAAACGAACGGGAATTGCCGTTACTGATGAAATGCAGATCATAGCTTCGGGATTAACTACTATTCCAACCAATACTGTTATTGATTTTCTGAAGGATTATTTTGCCAAAGAAAAAGTGGAAGCAGTGTTAATTGGTGAGCCTAAACAAATGAACGGACAGCCATCTGAAAGCGCATCTATAGTGAAAGGTTTTGTAACTCATTTTTCTAATATTTTCCCGGATATGAAAGTCGTTCGTGTAGATGAGCGCTTTACTTCAAAAATGGCTTTTCAAACTATGATCGATAGCGGACTAAGCAAAAAGCAGCGTCAGAACAAAGGATTGATTGATGAAATTTCCGCAACGATTATGCTTCAGGACTACCTTTCTTCTAATCGTTTTTAACTTTTAGGGCTATAAATTTCACTTTATTTAGAAAAAAATGTAATTATCTAACTATTATCCTGCAAAAATTAGTTTTTTTTTGAGATTATAAAAAGTACCTTTGCATTTTTAAATAAAATAGTGTTATGCCTGACAATACAATACGTTCCAACAGTGAAGTAGTGCTTATTGGAGCTGGAATTATGAGTGCTACTCTTGGGGTAATTTTGAAAGAATTACAACCTGATATCAAGATAGAAATTTATGAAAGATTAGACATCGCAGCTGCTGAAAGCTCTGATGCATGGAATAATGCCGGAACCGGACATTCTGCTTTTTGTGAATTAAATTATACTCCTGAAAAGCCTGATGGCTCAGTAGATCCTAAAAAAGCGATTAGTATTGCTGAAGCTTTTGAGGTTTCTCGTCAGTTTTGGTCTTATTTAGTACAGCAAAATAAGGTTCCTTCACCTGAAAATTTTATTAAAAGTGTGCCTCATATGAGTTTTGTTTGGGGTGAAAAAAATGTTAAATACCTTAAAACACGTTTTGAGGCTTTACAAAAGAATCCATTATTTGCTGAAATGCTTTTTAGTACTGACTTTGAGCAATTAAAACAATGGATGCCGCTTGTTATGGAAGGAAGACAGCCTGACGAAAAATTAGCAGCAACTACAATGGCAATTGGTACTGATGTTAATTTTGGTGCT
>CBFGNY010000078.1:0-19059 GCA_965650235.1 uncultured Flavobacterium sp.
CCAAGGAACACCAAACGGAATACGCATTAACATAACTATTGGCGATGTTAGCGGAATAATTGAAAATACTACTGAAACTGTTCCGTGTGGGTCATTTACAACCGTAAAAAATCCTATATAAACGCTTAATATAAGTGGCATAATAATAGGTAAAAGGAATTGTTGAGAATCAGTTTGATTGTCAACTGCGGCTCCAATTGCTGCATAAAATGAGCTATATAGAAAATATCCTCCTATAAAATAAACTATAAAGCCGATAATGATACTGGCAATTGGTAAATTCCATAATTCGCTAATATACATTTGTGCTGATCCTGAAAATTCCTGTTGCGCTGAATGCATCAATTCGGGAGAAATTCTGGCAGTTGGTCCAACATTAACGCCAAAAAATGCAGAAGCAGCAAACATTAATCCCAAACCAATTATCGCCCAGATTGTAAACTGCAATAATCCTGCAAGCGAAGTTCCTACAATTTTACCAATCATCAATTGGAATGGTTTTACCGACGAAATAATAATTTCAATAATTCTATTTGTTTTTTCTTCGATCACGCTTCGCATTACCATATTTCCATAAATGATAATAAACATCATGATTAAATAACCAAATGCACCGCCAATTCCAATCTTAATTTCGTTTAGCCCCTTTAAACTTTCTTCACCGGAAGCTTTTATCAAATGAATATTCACCTCTGACTGCGCTTTTTGAATCGCCAAAGTATCTAGTTTTGCTTTTTCCAGATTGAGCTTTGTTATTTTTGTTCCAATAATATACTGCGTACTCTCAATAAAAGAAATACTCGGACTATTATTAGAGATAAATTCTACTTTGGTTTCTAAATCCTTTAAATCATTCGTTTTTGGAATAACAATTAAACCGCTAAAATTTTCTTTGGAGATACTATCTTTTAAGGATTTTGTATCAATTTCAGATAAATTAAGATATTTAAATTCACCCTCTTTTTTGTTTTCCTTCAAAAAGTCATTCACAAACAAACCTGTTTCGTCATGAAGTGCAATTCGTTTGGTTTCAGCTTTCATTGAACTCAAATAGCCAATAAATCCTGCAATTGCCACGAACAGCAATGGACTCAAAAAAGTCATGACAACAAAAGATTTATTGCGGACTTTTGCAATGAATTCTCTTTTTATAATCAGCGAAATGATGCTCATTTTTAATTTTAGATTTTAGATTGTTGATTTCAGATTGTCAATTCAGATTTTAGTTCTTCACTCTAATATCTGAATCTAAAATCTAAACTTTATTTTCAGTTACCGTTTGAATAAAAATATCGTTGACACTTGGTATCTTTTCTACAAAATGCGTTACCTGACCTCTTTGTGTTAAAAGATGCAATAACTCATTTGAAGATGCATTTCCAATTTGGATATTTAATTTCAAATCATCGTTCAGAGATTTAAAATGAGCCGGGGAAACGGTAAACTTCTGTGTAATATCGTACATCAATCCTTCAACGTTATTGGTCAGGATTCCAACTTCAAAACTATTGGTTCTGAATTGACGTTTTACATCGCTTAGTTTTCCTTCAATTAATTTATTCGATTTATGAATTAAGGCGATGTGATCACATAATTCTTCAACGCTTTCCATTCGGTGTGTTGAGAATATAATGGTTGCCCCTTGTTCCCTTAATGCTAAAATTTCATCTTTTATTACATTAGCATTCACAGGGTCAAAACCGGAAAAAGGTTCATCAAAAATCAGCAGCTTCGGTTTATGCAGGACACAAACTACAAACTGAATTTTTTGCGCCATTCCTTTAGAAAGTTCCTGTATTTTTTTGTTCCACCAGCCCTGTATCCCCAAACGGTCAAACCAATATTCCAATTGCACTTTTGCCTCAGCTTTAGAAAGTCCTTTCATTTGCGCCAGGTATAAACATTGTTCACCCACTTTCATAGAAGTATACAAACCTCTTTCTTCAGGCAAATAACCAATAGTCTGGACATGTTTTGGCTGCAATTTTTCTCCATCCAAAATAATTCCACCA
This sequence comes from uncultured Flavobacterium sp., assembly GCA_965650235.1. Taxonomy (GTDB): domain Bacteria; phylum Bacteroidota; class Bacteroidia; order Flavobacteriales; family Flavobacteriaceae; genus Flavobacterium. The sequence goes on from CBFGNY010000078.1 coordinate 2,013, forward strand.
CTATCTGGCAAAGTAATTTGATTGATGATTCGGATAAGGGAAGTTTTTCCGGCTCCATTCGGACCTAATAATCCGTAAATACTGCCTTTTGGCACATTTAATGAAACTTCGTTAAGCGCTACATAATCACCGTATTGTTTTACGACTTTATGTACTTCGAGTAAGTTGCTCATGCGATTTTTTAGATTTTCTGCGGTCAATTTGACCATTGTAGCTTTACGCCTGTAAAAGTAAATAATTCACAGCGAATCTAAGTACTAATACGCAAAAAACCCATCCTAAATTTGTAGTAGAATGGGTTTTTATATCTATTTAAACATTTCTAAAAAAGTTCTGCTTATGAAAACATGTCTTTTACTTTTTCAAAAAATGATTTTTCTGATTTTTCAGGACTCGGAATGAAATGTTCGTTGTTTAAAGCATTTTCAAAAAATTGCTTTTGATCTTTACTAAGAGTTTTTGGAGTCCATACATTTACGTGAACTAATAAATCACCATTTCCATAACCGTTTAAGCTTGGAATTCCTTTTCCTTTTAATCTTAGGATTTTTCCGGACTGAATTCCTTCTTCCAGTTTTATACGAACTTTTCCGTTGATGGCTTCAATATCTTTTGAAACTCCTAAGACTGCCTCAGGAAAACTGATATATAAATCGTAATGAACATTCTCTCCTTCACGTTTTAAGAATTCGTGTTCAACTTCTTCGATGGCAACAATTAAATCTCCCGGAATACTATTTCCCGGTGCATCATTTCCTTTGTTCGAAACTTTCAGCTGCATTCCGTCAGTAACACCGGCCGGAATTTTGATTGATACAGTTTCATCTTCCTGAACCATACCCTGAGCATCTGCTTCAGAAGGTCTTTTATCAAGAATTTGTCCGGAACCACCACAAGCAGGACAAGTAGATGCAGATTGCATTCTTCCTAAAATGGTATTCGTTACACGCATCACCTGACCCTGACCGTTACAAGTCGAGCAAGTTTTGTAGGTAACGCCTTTAGCCTGAACTTTACGTTTTACTTTTACTTTTTTCTCCACTCCATTTGCAATTTCTTCTAAAGTTAATTTTACTTTAATTCGAAGATTGCTTCCTTTAGCGCGTCGAGGACCGCCTCCGCCTCCGCCGAAACCGCCAAATCCACCACCAAAAATATCACCAAACTGGCTAAAAATGTCATCCATATTCATACCACCATGTCCGCCGCCAAATCCGCCGGATCCATCAAAAGCCTGATGTCCATATTGGTCATATTTTGCTTTTTTGTTAGGATCGCTCAAAACTTCATAAGCTTCTGCCGCAAGTTTGAAGTTTTCTTCTGCCGCTTTGTCGCCTGGATTCTTATCCGGATGATATTTTAAAGCACTTTTTCGATAAGCTTTTTTTATTTCGGCAGCATCAGCATTTTTTGAAATGCCTAATATTTCGTAAAAATCTTTTTTCATAATAAGGTTAAATTACAAATCTGAAATTCCAAAATCCAATTTTGAATCGTGCTTTAAAATTTCTGTTTGCTTTTATTAGTTTCCAATAACCACTTTAGGGAAACGAATAATTTTGTCTCCTAATTTGTATCCTTTTTCAATAACATCAACAATTTTCCCTTTTAATTTATCAGACGGAGCTGGAATTTGGGTAATTGCTTCAGCAAAATCAGCATTAAAAGCATCTCCTGCTCTTACTTCAACTTGCTCTAAACCTTTTGAAACCAGAGTACTTTTTAGTTTCTCATGAATCAGCTCTACCCCTTTTTTCAAATTTTCATCGTCAGATTTGTTAATTTCCACAGTCGCTCTGTCAAAATCATCCAAAACAGGAAGCATTGCCAATAAAACTTCTTGATTTGCAGTCTTAAACAAATCGATACGCTCTTTTGAAGTTCTTTTTTTGTAATTTTCAAATTCGGCAAATAATCTCAAAAACTTATCTTTTTCCTTTGCCAAGTCCTGAGCCAATTGCTCTTCAACACTTAATTCTTCAACAATTAACTGCTCTCCGTTGGCATTGTTTTCTAACGTTACATCATCTAATTCCTGATCGAATTCTGTATTTTCCGTAGTCATATTACTTTTATTTTTAAAAATATCTTTAAACTTCATTTTTTCTTTCTTTTAGATTGCAAAAGTACTGCCAAAACTTTTAAAATGTCAAATTGTCACTTTCATAATTTATACACGTTTAAAAATTAAATTCATTAAGGAAAATTTAGTATAATTTTAAGACTATTACGTTTTCGTTTGTTTTATATTTGAAACCGAAAACCAAATCAATATTTATTACCTATCAAAGTTTGAATTTAAGGGTTAGCCTCGGCTTATATAAATTATTAATTCAAGTTTACCTTATATTAAAAAAAGCTTCGCCTATTTGACGAAGCTTTTTTTTATGCTTTTCTTTATTCCTCTAAACCTTTGAAACGATGTTAATTTATTGCACGGGCGGAGGGATTCGAACCCCCATCAACGGTTTTGGAGACCGCTATTCTACCCTTGAACTACGCCCGTAAGTTAAGGTCGGCAAATTAAAAGTTTTTTTCTTGCCTAAGCAACTATTTCAGGCAGAGATTTTAAAAGAAAAATCTTTAAAACTAAGCAACACAAAGCAAACAACTTCGTTCCAAACAGTTAACCTCTATTTTTTTATTTCACGCAGATTTAAAAAAGATTTAGGCAGATTCGAGCAGATTTAATTTGATTGTTATATGAAAATAAATCTGCTTGAATCTGCGTGAATAAAAACCTAAATAATCCTTTTAATCTGTGGCAAAACACTTTACCATTCAATTATGCCAACAAAGCATTTTTCAATCCTTCGAAATCAACTGAAACCTGTTCACCTGTCACCAAATTTTTAAGTGAATATGAATTGGATGCAATCTCCTGATCACCTGCAATTACTGCAAACGGAATGAATCTTTTATCTGCATATTGAAACTGTTTCCCAACTTTTACATTATCCGGATACAATTCGACTTTTATATTTTCTTTTCTCAATTTCTGAATCGCCTGTGAAGCATATAACGCTTCAGCATCACCATAATTGATAAACAACGCTTTTGATGTTGCTGCAACGGTTTCAGGGAACAATTGTAATTCTTCCAATACCAGATAAATTCTATCCAGACCAAAAGAAATTCCAACTCCGCTCATATTTTTCAAACCAAAAATACCAGTCAAGTCGTCGTATCTTCCACCGCCGCCAATAGAGCCCATCGAAACGGTTTTTGGAGCTGCTACTTCAAAAATAGCTCCGGTATAATAATTTAATCCGCGAGCCAGGGTTACATCCAAATCTAATATTGCAGTAGACAATCCTAAAGCCGCCACATTGTCACAAATAAACTTTAATTCTTCAACACCTTTCATTCCTTCTTCTGAAGAAGACAGCAATTCTGAAAGCTGTTTTATTTTATCTGAAAAAGATCCTGTAAAATTAAAAAGTGGCTGTACTTTAACTAGCGCCTCTTCAGGAATCCCTTTTTCAATCATTTCTTTCTTAACACCCTCTTCACCAATTTTATCCAGCTTGTCAAGGGCAACCGTAAAATCAATCAATTTATCAGAAGCTCCAATAACTTCGGCAATCCCGGATAATATTTTTCTGTTATTAATTTTGATAGTAATACCTTCTAAACCTAAAGCCGTGAAAACGGTATCATACAATTGAACAAGTTCTACTTCCTGCCAAAGTGATTTTGAACCCACTACATCGGCATCACATTGATAAAATTCCCTGTAACGTCCTCTTTGTGGTCGGTCAGCTCTCCAAACGGGTTGAATTTGATATCTTTTAAAAGGAAATTCAATTTCATTTTGGTGCTGTACAACATATCTTGCAAACGGAACTGTTAAGTCGTAGCGCAGTGCTTTCTCTGAAATTTTTCCGGTAAATTTATTCAGCTCGATTCTTTGATTTAAATCAATTGTTTCTGCCGAATTAACTTGTAGTTCCTCTATGGATTCCGGTAATTCAATTTTATTTTTATTGAAGAAAAAGTTGCCTGAATTCAGTATTTTAAAAATCAAGCGATCCCCTTCTTCTCCATATTTACCCATCAAAGTATCTGAATTTTCAAACGAAGGGGTTTCAATCGGCTGAAAACCAAATTTCTCAAAATTATTTTTTATGGTCTGAATAATATATTGACGTTTTGACACCTCTGCAGGCGAAAAATCCCTTGTTCCTTGTGGTATGCTTGGTTTTGAAGCCATCTTTAATATTTTAGATTGTAGATTTTAGATTTTAGATTCTTTTGAACCTAAAATGAAACCTTATTTTTAGATTAATGGATTTTAGAAATGAAATCTTAAATCGTCTGCAAATATCTTATTTTTTAAAATAATTATTGACAGTTCGAAAACAAACTTGTAACAAAAAACGTATTTTCGTGTCAAATTGGTCATGATGCTAAAATTATTTAAAGAAAATATCCGAATTGCTTTTGGCTCCATCAAAACACAATTGCTGAGAACCATTCTTACCGTATTAATTATTGCTATCGGAATCACGGCTTTGGTAGGGATTTTAACAGTTGTAACAGCATTGGAAAATACTGTTTCTACCAATTTTGCATCCATGGGAGCCAATACTTTCAACATCAATCAATATGAAAATACGGTTAAAAATCGTGGTGGAAATGAGCGTGAAGTCATAAATCCTATTATTTCATATCCCGAAGCTGTCGCTTTCAAAAACAAATACAAATATCCTTTTACCGAAACTTCCCTTTCATTTACGGCAACATCATCTGCCGAAGTAAAATATTCAGATCAAAAAACAGATCCTGAAATTAAAATCTTAGGAGTTGATGAGCATTTTATTTCTAACTCTGGTTTAGAAATAAACTTAGGACGAAGTTTCAATCAATTTGATATCGACAATAATACTTACTCTTGTGTTGTTGGCTCTGATTTTGAAAAAGGTTTATTAAAAGATGTTAACCCAATTGATAAAATTATTTCGATTAGAGGTGCCCGTTTTAAAGTTATCGGCGTCCTAAAAGAAAAAGGTTCCACTTTTGGAAACAGTCAGGATTTACGCGTTTTGATTCCAATTCAGGTGGCGCGTTCTTTATTTACGGCACCAAATATTAATTACACTATGAGCGTAATGGTTTCTAAGAAAGAACTTTTAGATGAAGCCATTGACAATGCGACAAGTACCATGCGAAGGGTTCGTAAACTAAGCCCTATTCGTGATAATAATTTTGGCATTGGCCGAAGCGATGATTTGATCAACAGAATCCTCGGAATAACCAAATATCTGGGGTGGGCTTCCTGGATTATCAGCATCATTACCATTTTAGGATCATCCATTGCCTTAATGAATATCATGATCGTTTCGGTTACCGAACGTACCCGCGAAATAGGTGTACGAAAAGCTTTGGGTGCAACAAAAGTCACTATTTCAGTTCAATTTTTTATCGAAACTTTATTAATTGGACAAATAGGCGGTTTGGTCGGAATCGTATTGGGAATTTTAATCGGTTTTGCTTTTGCTGCTGCTATGAGTTTTGCATTTGTGATTCCGTGGATGGCGATTTTTGCAGCCTTTGCAACTAGTTTTATGGTGGCAGTAGTTTCCGGATTATATCCTGCAATCAAAGCTTCTCAACTCGATCCTATTGAGGCTTTGCGTTACGAGTAATTTCTTTATTTGAAGCATAAGTAAGTCGTATTATAAGACGTTTTGACCCGCTATCCGTTTCAAACTTTTGCGCCGAACCCCGGCAAAAAAGGTTTTTCACTTCTATCGGGGCTAGATTAGAGGTTTTGATTTTTCCACACACAGTTTGTCATTCCGTAGGAATCTATTTTACTCATTTCTATTTTAATTAAAACATTTCTATGATTGAATATACCGAAGGAATCTATACTTTTTATGTTTATATTCTAACTAATAAGAACAGAACTGTTTTATACACAGGCTTGACCAATAATTTAAAGTTACGCTTGCAGCAGCATAAGAGTAAATTAAACCCAAACAGTTTTACTGCAAAATATAATTCACATTTTTTAATTTATTTTGAAAAGTTCACTTGGATTCAGTTAGCAATTGAAACCCACATCAAAAAATATTTTCTTCCGATGAAATAAAAAGTGGGTTCCTGACAACCAAAATTTAAATACTTTTCAGAAGAAAGGGAAAAAGAAATTAAAAATCTTTCCAGAGAAAAGAAACTACATTTAATAAAAGAAATGAATCCTAATTTAGAGTTTTGGAATTATCAATTTGAAGAATAGATTCCTACGGAATGACAAACTGTATGCAAAGACCTTACGTTAAAATTTTTAAAACTAAATATTACTTTTAATCATACGATCATTATCATAAATATCTTTTTTCAATTCAATATTCTTAAAATTCATTGTCACCAATAAATCCGTCATTTCTTTTCCTAAATACTGATTGATTTCAAAAAACAATTGCCCGTTTTCTAAAAGACTGCTTTTTGCTAATACAGCTATTTTTCGGTAAAAGATCAAAGCATCATTATCATCAACAAAAAGAGCCAAATGTGGTTCATAATCTAACACATTCTTTTTGATTTCTTCTTTTTCTAAATTCCGAACATAAGGAGGATTAGAAACAATAATATCAAAATTGCAGGTAAGTACATCTGTTTCTAAAATATCAAGAAAAACAAAAGTCACATCAACATTATTATGTATAGCGTTTCTTTTTGCCGTTTCAATAGCTTTCTTTGAAACATCAATTCCATAAACTTCAGCATTTGGAAGATTTTTGGCCAATGAAACAGCAATACAGCCACTGCCGGTTCCAATATCAAGAATTTTTAATTTTTTAGTTTTATCTGCTTTTGAATTCTCATTTATAATCCATTCGACCAATTCTTCTGTTTCTGGCCTCGGAATCAAAACGTTTTCATTTACTTCAAAATTCAAACCATAGAAATTTGTTTCCCCTAGTAAATACTGAATCGGAACTTCTTTTTTCAGCTGATTTAAAAAAGCATTCCAAACGGCTAACTCAGCATCTGAAAAAGCTAATTCATGATTTAGCGCCAAATCAATTTGCCTCAGCTTATGTTTATTTTCTAATATCAGATAAAAAAAACTCTCTGCTTCGTACGCATCATACAATGAAGAAAGTTCCTTAATAAATTGAGTCCTGTATTGTTTGATTTTCATTTGGTTTTTTTGAGCATTTTTTAGGCCATCCAATTGCATTTTACAAATAAGTACCGCAAAATAAATTTTGTTACAATGTTATTTTACAATTCTTTCAACATCCATACTGGGCAGGAATTGTGCCCGGTACATCCTAATGGAGCATCTAAATACTCAAATCCAGATTTTTTATATAATTTTTGGGCAGCATGCATAAAAGGCATCGTTTCGATATAACATTTTTCAAAACCAAAGCTTTTAGCCTGCTCCAGACATTTTCTCATCATTTCACTTCCAATTCCTAATCCGCGGGTTTTAGGCAAAAAATACATCTTTTGTAATTCGCAAATCTTTGGATCACCATTTTCTAAAGGGGCAATTCCGCAACAGCCTAGAATTTCACCTTCATTTTCAACCACAAAATAAACAGACTGTGGTTTATTATATTCTTCAAACATTAAATCTAAACACGGATCTGCATACGCTGTTCCAACTTTCGGAATTTCCATTTCATCAAAGACAGACCGTATTAGTTGGGCAACTGCCTGATTGTCTTCTTTTTTAATTCTTCTGATAACCCAATTTTCCATATTACAATATCGTCTGATATAGTACAAAAATAGAAATACTTTTTTGATACTTCCATAACTATCCTAATAACTATCAACACAAAACTCAAAAATAATTACTTTTGTATCGTGGATATACATGAGAAATATATAAAACGATGCTTTGAACTGGCTCTAAATGGTTTTGGAACCACATACCCAAATCCAATGGTGGGAAGTGTAATTGTTTACGAAGATAAAATTATTGGCGAAGGCTGGCATAAAAGAGCCGGAGAACCTCACGCCGAAGTCAATGCAGTTCGATCTGTAAAAGACAAATCGCTTCTTAAAAAAGCTACTATATATGTGAGTTTAGAACCTTGCAGCCATTTTGGAAAAACACCTCCATGCTGCGATTTAATTATCGCCAATGGAATACCAAACGTAGTTGTAGGAACTGTAGACCCAAACGAAAAAGTTGCAGGTAATGGCATCAGGAAACTAATCGCTGCCGGAGCAAATGTTACAGTTGGCGTTCTGGAAAAAGAATGTTACGAGCTCAACAAACGCTTTTTTACATTTCATAATAAAAAGAGACCTTATATTATATTAAAGTGGGCCGAAAGTCAGGACGGATTTTTAGCTCCCGAAAAACTAGCTGGCCAGGAACGAAAACCAATTTGGATTACCAATCCATATTCCAGACAATTGGTTCATAAGTGGCGAAGTGAAGATCAGGCTATTTTAGTGGGTACTCAAACAGTAGTTGATGATAATCCTAAACTAAACACCAGAGATTGGTCAGGAAATAATCCAATAAGAGTTGTTTTAGATCAAAATAATCGCATTTCTCCAGACAGTTTTGTTCTTGATGGCACGGTTAAAACTATTATATTTACAAAATCTGAAATTAGCTTTCCAGCAGAAAACACTACCTTTGAAGTAATTGATTTTAACCAAAATAGTATACCACAGATTTTGGCAGTTTTACATCAAAATCAAATTCAGTCTATTATCATTGAAGGTGGTTTACAAACTTTGCAATCTTTTATAGACCAAAATCTTTGGGATGAAGCACGCATTTTTATTGGAGAAATTACTTTTAGAAACGGTACAAAAGCTCCGGTAATTCAAAAGAAAACCACATCCAAAACACACATCGGAAAAGACGAACTATTAAACATCAGAAATCATGATTGATACGATAATTTTTGACTTTGGAGATATTTTCATCAATTTAAATAAAGAAGCTACTATTTCAGGATTAAAGAAATTAGGCATGACCGAATGGAATTCAGAATTTGACCGACTGAATTTTTTGTTTGAAACGGGAGATATTTCGTATGATGATTTTCTTGCAGGTTTTCAGGAACAGCTTCCTAATGCTTCAATTGAAGAAATTCTGGAAGCCTGGAATGCTATTTTGGCAGACTTCCCTCTATACAGATTAGAATTCCTACAGCTGCTTTCTAAAAAATACCGACTGTTTTTATTAAGCAATACAGATTCTATTCACATTGCAACTTTTGAAAATAAAAGCGGAATTTCATTTTACAGTGATTTTTACCAATGTTTTGAAAAAGTGTACTTTTCATTTGAAATTGGAAAACGTAAACCAAATCCTGAAGCTTTTCAGTATATTATTAATAAACACGAATTGTCTCCAAAACGCACTTTATTTATAGACGACAAAAAAGAAAACACAGATGCAGCTGCTGCTTTAGGGCTTCATGTTTGGAATTTACAGGTTGGTAAGGAAGATGTGGTTGATTTATTTGAAAAACAAATACTTTAAATTTTACTTTGGAATATAAGGATACGTATCAAACCATTGCATTTGAATCTGAAGAAGTACTTTTTAAAGAAAAAGGAAGTAAATTCTTTGGTTATGCTTTTCCCATAGAAAATGAAGAGGAAGTAAAACCAATTATTGAGAACTTAAAAAAACAGCATCCTCACGCCGTACATTACTGTTACGCTTACCAATTAGGCACAGCTCCTAAAATATCTTATCGCGCCAATGATGACGGAGAGCCCAGCAATACTGCAGGAGCACCAATTTACGGACAAATACAATCTTTTGGCCTAACTAATGTACTGGTTGTCGTGGTTCGAATTTTTGGCGGAATAAAATTAGGCGTAGGCGGATTAATTGCTGCTTATAAAACTACCGCTCAAATGACACTTGAAGTTTGTGAGATTGTTGAGAAAACAATCGATGTGCATTTTTTAATCTCTTTTGATTATAAAAACATGAACAAAGTGATGCGTATAATTAAGGAAAAAAAGCTAGAAATAACTTCTCAGGAAATGGAAATCGATGAAGATTCCAGAATGCCAATTGGCAAAATTGGCACAAAAACACGTAAAAAAAATGCCGAAACAGTATTCAGCATTTTTGATTTAATGTTCGAAATTGACATTAAAATTATATAAATTGATATAAAAGCATACCTCATTTTAACAATTATATCAATGTTTTAAATAATTCTAAAATATAATCCGGAGGGGCAGTTGGGCGACCTGTTTTTAATGAAATAAATACTAAAATAAACACGGCAGTTGTTAATAACTCATTCGCTTCGTTATAAATCGCACAGTCAAATTCAATCTTAACAGAAGACTGGCTTTTGAAAGTCGTATGGATTGTTAAAAGCTCATCATAACGCGCCGATTTTTTGTAATTTATCTGCATCGAAACAATTGGCAATCCAATTCCGCTTTCTTCCATGCTTTTATACGAAATCCCTTTGTTTCTAAGCCATTCCACCCGACCTATCTCAAAATACGGCACATAATTTCCGTGATAAACAACACCCATTTGGTCGGTTTCAGAGTAACGAACACGTACTTGTGTCTGATGATTTTTCATTGTATAAAGATTAAAAAATTTATGGTTTTAAAAGTTCACTTACAACTTTTTTTTATAAAATTAGAGAGCAAAATATTTTTTTTTACAGAAATTTGTTCACATATTTGTTATCCCGAAATACGGAATAAAATTGCTCCATTTTTATCAGGAGAATCTTTATCAATAATAAAAAAATTTATCTGAATTTATGACTAAAACTGCTCAATCGGTATGGGAAAACTGTTTGTCCTTTATAAAAGACAATATTCAAGATCAAGCATACAAAACTTGGTTTGAACCAATCAAATCAGTTGAGCTAACCGACAACGCATTATATATTCAGGTTCCAAGTAAATTTTTCTACGAATGGCTCGAAGAACATTACGTAAAATTATTGAAAGTTGCGCTTACCAAAGAACTGGGAAAAAACGCAAAGTTACTCTATAAAATTAAAATGGAAAACACTTATGGAAATAAACAACCGTTTACTGAACAGTTGCCAAGTTCCAATAGAGTACCCATGAAACCGCAAGAGGTTGATGCTCCGTTTAAAAACTTAAATCCTGAGCTTAAAAACCCGTTTGTAATTCCGGGAATCAGAAATTTAAAAATTGAATCGCAATTAAACGCAAATTATAGTTTTGACAATTTTCTTGAAGGAGATTCAAACCGTTTGGCCCGTTCTGCAGGTATGGCGGTTGCCAATAAACCTGGAGGAACTTCATTTAATCCGTTATTGATTTTTGGCGGAGTTGGTTTAGGAAAAACACACTTAGCTCACGCTATTGGTGTTGAAGTAAAAGACAAATATCCCGAAAAAACGGTTTTATATATTTCTGCCGAAATTTTCACACAACAATATATTGATTCGGTAAAAAAGAACAATCGTAATGATTTCATTCACTTTTACCAATTAATAGATGTTTTGATTATTGATGACGTTCAGTTTTTATCCGGAAAATCAGGAACTCAGGACGTGTTTTTCCATATTTTCAATTATCTGCACCAAAACGGAAAGCAGGTAATTCTAACTTCGGATAAAGCTCCTGTTGACATGCAGGACATCGAACAGCGCTTGTTATCCCGTTTTAAATGGGGATTATCTGCCGAGTTACATCAGCCGGATTACGAAACCCGTATTTCAATCTTAAAAAACATTTTGTATCGCGATGGTGTTGAAATGCCCGAAGACATTATTGAATATGTTGCGCGTAATATCAAAACCAATGTTCGTGAACTTGAGGGCGCTATTATTTCGCTAATCGCACAATCTTCTTTCAATAAAAAAGAAGTTACTATTGAGTTGGCTAAAAGTGTTGTAGAGAAATTTGTTAAAAACGTAAAGAGAGAAATCTCTATCGATTATATTCAAAAAATTGTGTCAGATTATTTTCAGTTGGATATTGAAACACTTCAATCGAAAACCAGAAAAAGGCACGTGGTTCAGGCGAGACAATTGGCCATGTTTTTTGCAAAGAAATTCACTAAAGCTTCTTTGGCAAACATTGGTTCACAAATTGGAGATCGCGATCATGCTACCGTATTGCACGCTTGTAAAACAGTTGACAACTTAGTTTCTACAGACAAACAATTCAAGAAGTTTGTCGAAGATATCAACAAAAAATTAACGCTATAAACGCGCATCATGCCAGTAAAAATCTTAATGGTTTGTTTGGGAAACATTTGCAGATCGCCTTTAGCTGAAGGTATTTTAGCTTCTAAACTTCCAAAAGACAAGTTTACAGTTGATTCAGCCGGAACCGGTTCATGGCATGTCGGTCATTCTCCGGACAAACGTTCTATTGCCGTCGCCCAAAAAAATGGTTTATGCATTGACGGACAAAAGGGAAGACAATTTAAACCTTCTGATTTTGATGAATTTGATTACATTTATGTAATGGACAATTCAAATTACCGCGATGTTATCCATCTTTCCAAAACACCTGAACACAAAAATAAAGTTCATTTAATTTTGAATGAATTATTCCCTGATGAAAATGTAGATGTACCGGATCCTTATTTTGGTGTAACCAACGGATTTGAGAATGTATATCAAATGTTAGACGAAGTAACAGATATCATCGCAGAGAAACTGATTAAAAAACATTCTTAACAATACCTTATTTCTTTCAATTATTTTATCAATAAATAATTGAAAGAATTTTCGTTTATAATCTATAAAATAAATCACATGAAACTTCCCGGAAAACTATATCTAATTCCAACTACTATGGGCGAAAGCGATCCGATGGATGTTTTGCCTCAAACAGTAAAAAGAAGCATTGAACTTATAGATTATTACATCGTTGAGAACGAAAAAACAGCCAGAAAATCAATCAAAGCGGTTTATCCTGAAAAAAAACAATCAGAACTGGTTCTTTTTACTCTTAATAAAAGAACTGAACCAAGCGAACATTTAGATTTCATAAAACCTTTATTAGAAGGAAAAAATGTTGGTTTAATGAGCGAAGCAGGCTGTCCCGGAGTTGCAGATCCAGGTGCTGTTATTGTAAAATTAGCACATGAAAAAGGAATTCAGGTTGTGCCTTTGGTTGGTCCTTCCTCTATTTTATTGGCAATGATGGCATCCGGAATGAACGGGCAAAGCTTTACTTTCAATGGATATTTACCGATTGATAAAGATGAGAAGAAATCGGCTTTAAAACATTTTGAAAAACTATCTCAGGATAAAAACCAATCTCAGATTTTTATTGAAACTCCATATCGAAATAATAAATTAGTTGAAGATATTCTACAAATTGTAAATCCGTCAACACATTTATGTATTGCAACTGATATTACGTTACCAACTGAATTTATTAAAACAATGCGTATTTCTGATTGGAAGAAATTAAAAGTTGATTTACATAATCGACCTACAATTTTTATTATTCACAAAATGTAAATTAACCTTAAATAATCCATCTATGAAAAAACTTTTAATTCTGATTGTTATTTGTTGCGCTCAAAATATATTCTCTCAAACTATTCCGAAAGGCAAATCAACTGAATACGAAACAGAAGCTCCTGTGTCCAATGCTCCTTCTAATACAGGAACAGTTAAAGATGATAATCAAATTTACAATACAGCGGGCTTAGATGTAAAACCAGAATTTCCTGGAGGAATCGAAGCATTGAACGGCTTCATAAAACAAAATTACAAAACTCCAAAAGAAGGTTTAAAAGGAAAAATATATGCTACTTTTATTATTGAAAAAGACGGATCATTAAGTGATATCAAAATTTTAAGAGATCTTGGGCATGGAACAGGTGCTGAAGCTATTAGAGTTTTAAAAATATCCCCTAAATGGAGCCCTGGAAAACAAAACAATAAAACAGTTCGTGTTCTGTTCTCCATCCCCATAATAGTAAATTAACATTAAGTTTATTTATTTCACTCACAAGTTTTCCCAAATCAAACTTTATCATGAGTAAACTCCCAAACGTAATGACAAGCATCTTTACGGTCATGTCGAAAATGGCAACCGAATATCATGCAATAAATCTTTCTCAGGGATTTCCGAATTTTCCTGTTGATGAAAGATTGACAGACATTTTGGCGAAGTTGACAAAAGAAAACGTGCACCAATATACACCAATGGCAGGTTATCCGCCATTGATGAACCAAATTGCAAAATTAATTCAGAGTTCTTACAAGAGAACCATCAATCCTGATGTAGAACTTTTGGTTACGGCCGGAGCAACTCAGGGAATCTTCACTACCATTTTAGCTTTAGTAAAAACGGATGATGAAGTTATTATTCTCGATCCAAGTTACGATTCATATGAATCTCCAGTTTTATTGTGTAATGCAAAACCTGTTCGGGTGGCGCTAAATGATGATTATACCCCAAATTGGGTAACCATTGAAAAAGCGTGTTCTTCAAAAACGAAAATGATTATCATCAATAATCCGCATAATCCCACTGGAAAAATTCTAACTCAAAATGATTTTTTAGAATTAGAAAAATTACTTTCAAAATTCCCAAATATAATTATGTTGTCTGACGAAGTCTATGAATACATCACCTTTGAAGAAAAACACATTTCTGCGCATACAAAAGATTTTCTTTTAAACCGCTGCATAATGGTTTCTTCTTTTGGAAAATCATTTCACATTACAGGCTGGAAAATCGGCTACACTGTAGCACCCGAATATCTGATGAAAGAAATTAAAAAAGTACATCAGTTTTTAGTTTTTAGTGTCAACAGTATTTCTCAGGCCGCGATTAGCCAATATTTAGATGTTGTCGATGTAAATCTGCTTGGAAAATTCTATCAGGAAAAACGAGATTATTTTCAAAAACTCCTCCAAAACAGTCGATTTGAATTAAAACCCTGTGAAGGAACTTATTTTCAGGTTGCTTCTTATGCTTCAATCTCTAACGACGACGATGTTACTTTCTGTAAAAAACTCATCACAGATCACGGTGTTGCTGCAATTCCTATTTCAACCTTTTATTCTGATCATACAGATCAAAAATTAATACGCTTTTGCTTTGCGAAAAACAATGAGACTTTGGAAGAAACTGCAAAAAGATTGCGTAAAGTATGACAAAAAACGACTTTCAATTTTTAATACGGACTAAAGAAGTATAAAAAATGACCTTTTCAATTCTTTTCTAATCTATATTACTTATGATATATCATTTACGATATTAATAAACATTCATTATCTCCTTAGAATTACTATACAACATTTTTTTCAAAAAAAGACTTACTAAAATAAAAAAGCCAAAATTTCAAAATGAATATGATTAAAAAAAACATTCGTTTTCTTTCAGCATTATTATTGCTTTCTTCTTGTAGCCAGGATCAATATCAGGAATTATTAACCGCAGATGACACAAAAAACAGGTTCGCTTTCACAAGCACTAATGGACTCCCCGGATATTTTGAAACAGGTGGTTCAAATTACCCTACTTATCATACTCAAAATTGGATAAATAATTCAAATCCAACACGTTATCCTGATTCAAATACAGACCCTGCGTGGAATGCTAATAATTTTTTTTTAACTGTAGGAGAACTTCCATACGACCGTGCTCAAGTAAGTTCTCAACTAACTACAATGTTTAATAATGGACAAAGAAAGATTGCTATACCTATTTGGTTTTCTGTTTTTGGTAACAATTTCCCTCCAGAACAATTATTTGAAAAACATATGCTAAGAATTGATAACGGAAAACTAACTGTTGAGCAAGAAAATAATTTAATTTATCTATTAAACGAAATTTCAAGAACAGGTTATAATGAAGTCGTAATTCGATTTAATGCTCAATGGCTATCCCAACCAGATAAGTGGACAGAATGGAAGGAAGAAACTTATCAAAAAAATTTAAGCTTTATTTTCCGAACAATTGACATTATAAATCAAACATTAGCAAATTCTAATACAAAAATTTTATATGACCTAGGAGGAGAACTTGGAGGTTTAAATCAAGGAAGCTCTTCCCGATACGTTAAAACATTATGGACAGATTATATTACTAAATATGGAAACAATAATTCATATGGATTTTCTGTTATTTATGATGATGCACATGAAAATCTCCTACACACTTATATTGAAGAAATAAAAAATATAAATAAACCCTTGCCTTCCGAATACGCAATCGATCTATACTGTAGAGATATAACACCCATATCTGCAGTTCGTAAAATTAAAAACATATTAGATAGCCAAAATGAAGGGCATAAAAATATAATCATACAAGAAACTTACTATAATGACACTGATAATTTTAATAAAATTATAAAAGGATCTGTAGATTCTAACCTTAAAATCCGAACAATTTACCAATGGCCTCTTACAAAAGATAGTCCTATTCAACATATAAATATTAGTTATCCTTTTGAATATAAGATAGCTCCATACATAATAAGTTCAGGAGCTGGGTGTGATGATGAAAATTGCATATGGATTACAGGTTACCAATTTAATAACATTAATAACAATATATATGTTGATATTAGAGACCCTGATACGTGGGAAGTTCTAAACTCATACTCCCCAAATGAAATAACAAATCAAAACAACGGCACTATTGGTTCTATCACATTAAGGCTAAAATCAGACAAGGAAAAAAAACTATTCAAGAATAAAGGACTAAGAGTTTTCATTATTAATTCAACTAATGGTACTTGGTCAATATATGGTAACAATACTATTACCAAATAATTATTTACACAAAATTTAAACTAGTAATTATTATTTTTCTTGAATTATAAAACCTGCTATATTACGTTTCACATTGAACGAAATGAACATACTTCTATATAACTATTTTTTTCTTATATTTAAAAAAACATGCAAAACATAAAATTTTTCTAAAATTCATAACAATATTATGCACGCATCCTATTTAAATTAATTAATTTTGTAAAATAAAAAAAGTATGAGCTATACAGATAAAATGTTACGAGACGATGCTTTAAAAGGTAAAGTCATTGTAGTTACAGGCGGCGGAAGTGGTTTAGGAAAAGCAATGACTAAATATTTTTTAGAATTAGGAG
>CBFGNY010000079.1:0-18917 GCA_965650235.1 uncultured Flavobacterium sp.
TGGTATAAGGCCATTCAGTGCGTTCATCCCAATTCGTACAATAGCTATAAACCCAAGTTCCATTGATAAAGTTAAGGTCGCTGGCCTCATTAAAATAAGGAGCAGGTATTTTAGAAATATTGCCGGCCAAACTCATCATATCTGCTCCTAATTTTACGATTCTGGCATTATCCGGCATATATTTCGTTTTAGGTTTTCCGGCTCCAAAAACCAGCCAGCCTGTACCCTGGTCATCAATCAAAACCCCTGGATCGAATGGATTATCCACATCTACACCAGGGACAGAATGGTCGACCAGATTCTTTCCTAATGGGTCTTTCCATGGGCCAACGGGAGAAGTAGAAGTAAGCATGGCTGAGGCTCCACCGCCATTGGAGAAATACAGATAGAAGTGCGTCTTCCCATCTGCTTCCAGTCTGGATGTAATGGAAGGTGCCCAGGACACCCCTGTCCAAGGCGCCACCTCTGCTGTATTTATAAGACCATGATACGTCCAGTTGACCATATCATCGGAAGACATCATGACCAGTGTACGGATATGCTGATATGAATTTTTTCCATCCTTTCCTACCTTCTCAAACTGTTGATGATCATTGGTGGCATACACATAAATTCTTCCATTGTATTCTACAGCTGTCGGATCGGCCGTAAACATAAAATCTAATAATGGATTTGCATTATTGGTGAGAAGTTTTGGCGAAACATTTGCGAATTTTGCTTCCAGGTTTTCTTTAACCACTATTGGTTTATCTGCATTAGTCTGAGCTTCTGCGGATTCTCTGCCTCCCAGAAAAGAGATAGCAAAGACTGTACTTAATAATATTTTTTTTCTAGACATAACTTTTTTTTATTTTACCCAAAAAACGGATACTCGTTTAGGGCTAATTTCAATTGATTAATTATTCTTTAAGAGGTTAATCCTTCCCCAGGCGGGCAAACACTTAATCTCAGGAAAGGAAAATAACTTTATACTATAATTGATACTATACATGATACCCTGATTACGCACTTTATTGCTATTGCGGGTCATTGACAGATCAGAAAATTCTATTAATCCTATTCTACAATTTTTAAAATAACACGTTGGATATAACTGATTAATATTCAACGGAATTAATAAATGAATTTCCATTCATCAAACAAAAAACCCTCTCCGTAAAACACAAAATAGATGTTCCCTACTCCTTTTTCTATTTTCGGTTCTATTTTCTTTGAGAGCGTAGTCCATTCTAACCCATCATATACAAGCGTAACAAGAGCAGGGCCTTTAAGACTATTTACATAAACATCAATTCTACCTTTTCCTTTGACCCTGGCCTCGAACTTGGATGGAATCTGTTTGGTAAAATCGGCTCCCCGAACCATGAGACATTGTTTATCTGCTTTTCCTTTGGCAACCATATTGCCCACATTACCAATGGCTTCGAACTGCACATGCCCCGAAGTACCTCCAGTGGTTTCTGCTTGCTGAAGAATAAATGGATTTAAAGGGTTAATTTGTGACGTACCTTTAAAAGTTGCCGGAATCATCGGGAAAGTCACATCATTCGTTTCATCCACCGGTATTGCTTCGATACCCACATTACGAAAACCACCATTACTGTCGAAATAATTCTGTAAATACATGGCATGGTAAGTAATGTAATATTTCTCTTTAAACTTGAACACGTGACTGTGATTGTTTGCGAAAGGCCCCACGCCAACTTCGCCAGTATTCTTAAAGTAATTATCGCGGTACTTCCAACTTTCCGGATCTAACGGTGTTTTAGTCGTCATATAAGATATGCAGGCTCCGGTGGGTTTATCAATATTGGTATAAGGCCATTCAGTGCGTTCATCCCAATTCGTACAATAGCTATAAACCCAGGTTCCATTGATAAAGTTAAGATCGCTGGCCTCATTAAAATAAGGAGCGGGTATCTTAGAAATATTGCCGGATAAACTGATCATATCTGCCCCTAATTTGACGATTCTGGCATTATCCGGCATATATATCGTTTTAGGCGTTCCGGCTCCAAAACTCAGCCAGCCTGTGCCCTGGTCGTCAATCACAACTCCGGGATCGAATGGATTTTCGACATCCACACCCGGGACAGAGCGGTCGATTAGGTTCTTTCCCAATGGGTCTTTCCAAGGGCCAACGGGAGAGGTGGAAGTAAGCACGGCTGTGGCAGCACCGCCATTGGCGAAATACAGATAGAAGTGCGTCTTCCCATCTGCTTCCAGTCTGGATGTAATGGAAGGCGCCCAGGACACCGAACTCCATGGCGCCACCTCTGCTGTATTTATAAGGCCATGATAAGTCCAGTTGGCCATATCATCTGTAGACATCATGACTAGTGTACGGATATACCCGTAATTATTTTTCCCATCCTTTCCTACCTTCTCATACTGTTGATGATCATTGGTGGCATACACATAAACTCTTCCATTGTATTCTATAGCTGTCGGGTCGGCCGTAAACATAAAATCTAATAATGGATTCGTATTATTGGTGAGAAGTTTCGGCGAAACAGTTGCGAATTTTGCTTCCAGGTTTTCTGTATCCACTACCGGGGCCACTTCTGGAACCACTACTACCGGTTTATCTACTTCTGCATCTTTATTACATCCAAAAAAAGAGATAGCAAAGATGGTACTTAACAATATTTTTTTTCTAAACATAACTTTTTTTATTTTACCCAAAAAATGGATATTCGTTAAAGATTAATTTCGATTGAATTATTCTTTTAAACTACTGCAAAGAGAGTTAATCCTTCCCCGGGACTGGCTAACGCTTAATCTTAGGAAAGGAAAATAACCTTATACTATTACTTATATCCTGCAATAATAGCATTTAACATATCCTGGTCCTTTACCACATTATTTTTTCTATCAAAAACTTGACCTACCTCCCACCAGAATGGTAAAAGACCATTCGCTCTCATAGTTTTGGTCGAAAAAGTTAGCCAGTATTCCACAGACCTCTTGTGCATCTCCGGATCCTTAGGAGTACCCGTGTTGGTTTCGGCAGTCCGTCTATAGTCTCCATATTCACCCAATATCACAGGGATACCCCTATCAACAAACTTTTTCATCATTCCGAGTTCAGCAATGACCGCATCCTCTTCTCCAAAGGTGGCGTTGCGCTCCGGCTCAATAGTAGAATGATTCCCAGCCCCCCAGTAGTAAGCCGCTAAAACATCAGGCAAATCTTTTCCCATTATAAATGGATAAGGCGAGTAGAAATGCACCTCAACCATCATACGATTAGGTACCGGGTCGTGAGGAAGCGTATTCATCAGCTTAGAAGTATATTCACTGCTACCACTAGGTCCCTGCACAACCAGCACCCGGTTACTGTTCTTACCCCCGGTAGCGCGAACTGCCTTAATGAATGTTTCGTGATAACTATTAAGTATGGTCATAATATCAGCATCCCAACACCAAGGTTCATTCGTGCTGGCAAATAGAACGTGTTCATCAAAGTCCCGCAAGGTTGTTGCTATCTGTTCCCAAAATGCTTTTTGTTTCGCATTAACCGATTCTTTCTTAGCTTGGGTAATATTATGTTCCAGCCAGCCGCCATCCCAGTGAATATTCACCATCACATACATATCATTAGCCACACACCACCCAACTACTTCTTTCACTCTGGCAAGCCATGCCGGGTTAATTTTCGCTTTTGCCGGATCGATTAACTTACCCCAGTCATAAGCACAAGGAAGTCGTATCGCATTGAAACCTTTTGCTTTCAAAAATTTTATATATGATTCGGTAATTATAGTACCATTCTGCCAGTCTCCTTCGTTTGGGGTCTCCATGGTATTGCCAATATTTATTCCCATTCCCATTCCCATTTTTGCTGCCAGTTGCACGGCATTACTGCTCATTCCTGTTGCATCGGGAGCTTTAGGCGTTACATTATATGATGGATAAAAATTACCTGTTTGTGTAATGATAATTCTTCGGGCCTGACCATTAGCTGCCTCAACAAATAGTACAACAGACCTGGTAAACTGGGTTTCGTTACTTGCAGCAGTTATTGTTGTGGCTGCAGTCCCATTATCGCCGCTCGCTTTGCTTAACTGCAGCCAGGATGTTGCCGAATTACTAATACTCCATGTACTGTTTGCCTCAATGGTGATTTCTTCTGATGTACCTCCTTCTGGTTCAAAAGAAATAGTTTTTACTGAAACCGATAATTGTGGTTCCTCTTCGTTTTTTGAACAAGAGACCGAAAATCCGGTAACGATCAGCAGAAGCACAATTTTATAAAAATGTTTAAGTTTCATTTTTTGTTTTGTTTTAGAATAATATTAAATTTTATTTAAGACCTGTAGAAAAGTTTAACTTTTATGAAAATAACTGCAGGTCTTTATTTTAAACTATTAATCTGTTATTAAATTAAAACATTTTGATTTTCACCACCCTGATATTGTCAATAGCAGCATAAAAACCTGTAGTTGTTTTAAAAGAAGCGAAATTTTTAAGAGTCATATTATAACTAGTCGCACCAGTAGGTCCCAGTAAATTATTTAAACTGGTAACTGAATCACCATCTCCTAATGTGACATCTTTTGATCTGAATTCAGATAAAGGAATCGTTACGGTTTGCCAGCCATCCGTTTTATAAGCAAGGGTCTTATTAGAACCGGGAATTTTCCATGGCTCATAACGAGCTACAAAACTATCACCTGCAAATTCAGTTCTAATATAAAGAGTACCTCCATCCCATGGTTTGGCTACACTTATTTCAAATTGAAGCCCCCAGTTTTCAACAGGATCTGAAAGACTTTCCACAGGCATCCATGTGTTTTTTTTATTAATTGAGGTATCATTAGCATTACCCAATGGTGCATATTTACTGTCACCGGCATCTAAAACAGGAGTATTAAAATATGCAATCTGACTATGATTCGATCCCATCGAACCATTAAAATCGACCTTATTATAATCTAATACAAGAGCAGCACCTCCATGAAATCCAAAATAATCACCCCACTCAAAATTTGCTAAAAGACCTAACCATTTGTTATTTTGAGTATTTATATCATAAGCAGTGGCAACCGTTCCATAAGAATTAACAATGGTCACCGGTCCACTGGCGAAGTTCATAGCAGGAGCCAAAAACTCTACTGACGAGCCATCAACAGCTTCTGTAAAATCTGTAATAACAGCACCGCCAAAAGTAAAACTTGAAACACCACTCAAATTTTTACCATACACAAGTACCAAATCGCCCTGCGATGGATTTGCATTGGAAACAGCAAAAATTTCCGGAACGATTAAAACATTAAATTCATAGCTGCCGGATGCAGCAACAATCTCTGCTGCCCAAGGCATTGGCGCATCAATTGTTGGAAGTACAAATCCTACAGAACTGCCATTGTCTGCTGTTTTAAGCGGCGAAATATCCATACCCGCTATAGTCAATTTTTCTATCAAATATAAATTGGTACCATAAACATAGACCGAATCACCTACCTTAGTAGCTGCAGTAATCGAATTGCCTGTAATGGTAGCCGACGGCGGAATTACATTAAATTTAAAAATAGTTGTTCCGGCAGTCGTAACAAATTTTATAGTATTAACAACATCAGGATCAATATTATTAAAAGGCAATGACCAGGGAACTTGCAAAACAGCTGTTTTATCTGAAAACAATCCGGCATCGAACTGAACAGGAGTACCATTAAAACTTATCTGAGTGGCTTCTTTTAGATTACTCCCATGAAGTACAATCCATTGCCCAGGGACAATACTGGTTACTAATGTATCATTGGGAGCAGGTGCATAATTCTTTACTGCTGTAATAACAGGGGCACCATTCGAATCATCATCATTATTACAAGATGTGAGCATTGTAATAATCAGCATCATGCTTAAAAAAAACAAATGACTAATACGGTTATTAAATATTTTTTTCATAGTTGTATATTTTTTATCACTATTCATAATAAGGCACTGATGGTTCGTTCAATTTAGGATTAGCAATCACCTCTGATGCAGGTACTTGCAAAGTAAAAGTACCAAGGGTTGCCGGAGAAATAATTCCTATAGGATCTTTAGCTGTAGCTGTTTCAGTATCTTTATTATAATCAAATTCTACTCTTTTTTGATCACTAAGTCGTTCAACTGCTTTTTGAGGATTATAATAAGAAAGCCTTATCAAGTCAAACCAATATTGTCCCTCACAGGCAAACTCAAGCCTTCTTTCATTTAGGATAACATCTGTATTAAGTACTGTTACCGGATCAACACCTGCACGTTCCCTTACCTTATTAAAATACAATAAAGCATTGGCATCACTTGTAGAGGCATCATTACCCAGGATAGCCTCTGCATATATTAAATAAATATCTGCTAATCTTAATAATGAATTATGCTCTATAGAAGATAAAGTCGTCATTGCAGGAGCATTGTTATCTACCTCATTACCAATAATATGTTTCTTCATACCTGGCTCTTTGGCAGTATATCCACCACCGGCAGCATTTAACTCGGGATAATGATCTCCAGGGAGCATAATACTCACTTTACGTCTTATGGAATCCTGTCTTGTATATGCTAAATACAAATCATAACTCGGATCTGCAGATCCAAAAGCGTGCATTTTTTGAGGGGTAATTTCATTGCTTGGCGAGTAGGTCAATAACTGATTACCTTCATTCCATCCACCATTTGTAGTAGACCATTGCAGTGCAAATAATGATTCTGGATTATCATTGAATTGCGTTCTAAAAAGATCTCTATAACTCGGAAGTAATACTGAGCCACTGTTTTCAATAACATCTTTTGCATAGCTTTTTGCCTTGTCTAAATAGTCCTGATTACGTGTACCTCCCGGTTGTCCTAATCCTGCCCAGGTCAAATAAACCTTGCTTAACATCCCCTTTGCTGACCAGCTCGTAACCCTGCCTTTTACATCAGTTTCAGGAAGATTTTCGGCAGCAAAAATTAAATCTTCAGTAATAAATCGGTATCCATCTGCTACTTTATTTTTGTTTACTAAAGGTGTTTGTATTAACTTAAAATTATCTTCAATAATAGGCACTTCTCCCCATAGCATAACAAGATGATAGTATGCCATGGCCCGAATGAATTTTGCTTCCGCTATTGCAGCATTTTTATCTGCTTCGGAAACAGTTGTTTGCGCATTTTCAATACCCTTAATTGTAACATTACAATGAGCAATCACAATATAGAGTGATTTCCAACAGATTAATAAACGCCCGTTAGTTCCTGAAAGCGTAAATGTGTTAAACTGTACCAAATCTTCACCTCCATATGGCAAAATAAGGTTTCCGCTTAATATGTCCCCTATAGGAATGTATGTTTCATTATTCCATTGCGACCATATTCTACCTCCATAAAGTCCCGCAGTAGCTAACCTCATTTCTTCTTTTGTCTTATAGAAATTTTCAGTGTTTATCTCTGACAGAGAAGGTCGGTCGAGAAAATCATCCGAACAGCTTGCTGCAAAAAATACAGCAAACAACACACAAATCTTTTTTAAATTTATATATTTCATAATATGTTAGTTTATTTAAAATTAAAGCCCCAAGTTAAGTCCTAAAGTAAATGTTCTTGCTTGTGGATAATAACCGTAATCAATTCCAGCCTGTAATGGATTCCACGAACCTACTTCAGGATCAATTCCTTTATATCTGGTAATAAGAAAAGAATTAGTTATAGTACCATACACACGAAAAGAAGTCAGGTGAATTCTTTTTATCAACTTTTCAGGTAATCTGTATCCCAGCGTAATATTTTTACATCTGATAAAGGAACCATCTTCAACATATTTATCAGAGAAACGGTTGTTTAGATTACTATTATTATTTTTAAGCCCTACAATTGTGGTGTTTGGGTTAGTAACATATACGTTGTCAACATTATCTGCTGGTAAATTTGGATCCTTTAAAGCAAGTACCGCATGATCTTTTAATGCTGATAAGTATCCATAATTAGTTAAAGGATTTTCTCCATTAATTCTCATTGCATTTATTACTTTATTACCAACATTGGCACTAAAGAAAATATTCAGGTCAAAACCTTTATAAGTAAAGTTATTACCAAAACCTAGTTGAACAACAGGAATTGGAGACCCCAAATACGTTCTGTCTTTTTCCGTGATTATACCGTCACCGTTTATGTCCTTAAATTTAAGGTCTCCATACCATACCCCTCCGGAATTTGGCGTAATTGGTAATGGAACTCCATTTGTTGAAGTAGGTAATGCATGCGTTTTAAAATCTTCTGCAGTTGCAAATATCCCATCTACTTTATAGCCGTAAAAGTCACCAATAGATCCACCCACTACCGTTTGAGCAACTATTTCATTATTAAAATATCCAGGTAAGGAAGCTCCACCTGTATTTAATTTTAATACCTTGTTTTTATTATGAGATAAGGTAAAATCAGAACTCCAAGAAAAATCTTTATTAGTTATATTTTTAGTATTTATATGAAAATCTATACCTCTGTTTCTAACAGCTCCAATATTTATATATGGAGCAAAAATTGATCCCGGAGACCACCCGGCAGTTGTTCCTGAATAAAATGGTAATGGGATTTGCAATAACAAATTGTTTGTAAAACGATTATAGACATCAACTGAAAGATTAACCTTCCAATTAAAAAGATTTGCATCAATTCCGGCATTACTGTATTCTGTTGTTTCCCATTTAACATCTTGGTTTCCTAAATTAGTTACAATTTGTGCATTACCTCCTAAAGCTGTTGCAGAAGACATTAACGTTGATAAATAAGCGTTTTCCCTAACATTTTGATTATTAGTCAAACCATAACCAATCCTTAACTTTAAATCATTGACATTTTTTGAGCCTTTTAAAAATTTCTCGTTATTTAATCTCCATGCAAATGCTCCAGAATAAGTATTTACCCAGCGGTTCTCTGCCCCAAATCTTGAAGAACCATCTGTACGTAAGTTAACTGTAAACAAATATTTATCATTATAATTAAGAATAATACGTCCAAAATAAGATTCCTGTGCACCAGTCCCCTTTTTTCCATCATTGGTAGAAGTTAATACATCACCACTGCCTATATTGGTAACATCGTCTGAAATGAAATTTCTTCTTGCTGCAGAAACATTCTCAAACTGAGATACCTGTGACTCATGCCCTATCATTACATTGACGTTGTATTTATCTTTAAACACTTTAGCATAGGTAAGAAAACTCCTGAAAGCTGTAAAATAGTTTTGACTATAACCATATTTAGACTCATTTATTAATCTCTCCGCTAAGCCAAACTTATATTTAGGATAATATTCATCAGTTGTTTGAAAATCAAAATTCCCAGAGATCTCATTTCTAAATGTCAAATTCTTTGTAAATGTCATGTCTGCATAAAGATTACCAAACAACTGATTTCTTTTAGGAGTATTTTTATTAACAAGAGCCAACGCAACAGGGTTAACACGTTTTGCAATCCATCCTTCATTACTTGCTTCTCCAGCATAACTGCCATCAGGATTTCTTACCGGGATATCCGGTGTTTGACTTAATGCTTCCCCAATAACATTTGAACCTGTCGAATTTACATTTTCTTCAATATGGGCTAATTGTAAGCTTGTCCCTACTCTTAACCAGTTCGTAGCTCTGGTATCTAAGTTTACCCTTAGCGAACCTCTTTTAAACTCAGATCCTAAAGCGATCCCTTCCTGATTAAAATAACCAGCTGATAATAAATATTGCGTTCTATCATTACCTCCACTTAAAGTAAGTCCATGATTTGTTACGGGAGCTCTTCTGAATAATTCTTCTTGCCAGTTTGTACCCTTGCCTAAATACTGTGGGTTAGCAAATTCCGGTCTTTTATCAAAACCCCAAACTTCTGCCCTGTCGTTAATAAACTTCGCATATTCCCTTAAATTCATAGTATAATATTGCTTAGTATTCTCCTGGAATCCAGTTGAAAATTCGTAAGAAAGTTTCGAAGGTCCGTCTTTACCTCTCTTAGTAGTAACTATAATTACACCATTAGTCGCTTGCGAACCATAAATAGCAGTTGCAGATGCATCTTTTAAAACGTCAATAGACTGAATATCCGAAGGACTGATAGTTGCTAATGGATTTGTACCATTACGTCCCTCATAACTTTGACCAATTATAACTCCATCAATTACATATAAGGGAGAACTGCCCCCAAAAGAAGACAAACCACGTATCTGTATATTAACACCACCACCCGGCTGACCGGAAGTCTGCTGGACAACTACTCCGGCTACTTTACCCTGCAAAGCCTGGTCAAATGTCGTTGGACTTGTTTTAAGAAGCTCTGCACCCGATATCGAAGATATTGCTCCTGTAAGATCTTTTCTCTTTGCTTTACCATATCCAATTACTACTACTTCGTCTAATGCTTTTCGATCTTCTTTTAAACGAATTTTTAATTGGCTGCCTGTAACTTTTACTTCTGTACTTACATAGCCCAGATAGCTTGTAACAAGTATATCTCCAATTTTTGCCTTAATAGAAAATGACCCGTCTAAGTCCGTAGCTACTCCAGTCTTAGTTCCTTTAATAAAAACGGTGACCCCAAAAAGTGGCTGACTGTTCGAATCCTCTAATATTATACCAGTAGCGTTTACATCAGAATTTTGGGCTGAAGCAAGGCTAAACGAACAAAGCATAAACAATAAGGCATACTTGCCAAAGAGTTTTTTTGCTTTTACAAAGCGTTGAATTACGTGTTTTTCGTTCATAATTAAATTAGTTTTGAGTTAGTTAAATGTGGTTAATAGTTAAATAATTACTGCTTCATTATTTTATTCGGATAATATTTTACAAATTCACATTTTTACACGTATAAAATTGCGTTATCAAAAAAAATAATAAGCGTGTGTAAAAGTAATTTAAGTTTAGTTTTGCTATAGGAGACTTATGTATCGAAAACACCCCTTATATGTTGCATTTACAAGGAAATACAATTAAAACAATCAGGATCTGGCCTAAATGAACTTCACATTTCAATATATTTTTAATTTTAATTTGAAATAATCATCATTAAAAACGCAATATACTGGACTACAATTGAGTCAAAAGCTGGGTGCTAACTCGCAAATACATCTCTGATGGTTACTGAAGATATTTTAGTTTGGGGCTATACCATGTACGCATGTTAACAACAAAGCGAAAATTTTAGGCATTGCCCTTATCGCACTGCTCTCTTTCTCAGCGTGCAACAACGACGATGACGATAACACTCCTGTAAATGAAGAGGAACTTATAACAACTGTGACTGCCGTATATACCCCTGATGGAGGAGGAACAGCAGTAACATTAAAGTATAGAGACCTTGACGGGGATGGACCTGCTGCACCAGTTTTTTCAGTATCAGGACCTTTTGCCAAAAACACAACTTACAATGGCGTTGTGAGCTTCCTTAATGAAACGGAAAGTCCAGCTGAGGATATCACCCTTGAAATTGTTGCTGAGGGAGATGAACACCAGATTTTCTATCAAAAAACAGGTACTCTGAATCCTTTTACTTACGGCAAAGCCGCTAGCAACTTTGATATTAACGCTAAAGTTATTGGGATTCAGTCCGTTTTTGTAACTACAGGCGAAGCAGCCGGGGACCTTACGATTACTTTAAGGCATGAACCAAATAAAAACGGTACTAATGTAGCTGCCGGAGATATTACAAATGCCGGAGGTGCAACTGATGCGCAAGTAAAATTCGCTATTACTGTTCAATAATTTTAACGGAATTTTTAAATACTACCACTGCAAGATCTTGCAGTGGTAGTATTTTTTTTTACTGCTGTAAGAACACCTTTCCCATCCTTATTACATTGGTTTTTTAAATTAAAAAAAATAATTGATTTTTAATGTAACAAAGTTGCGTTTAAAAAATAAGAATTTTATATTTGCGCTAATTACTGCATTTCCTAATGCAAAATCATCTGAATGAAAAAAAAGGTTACATTTTTAAAACTTTTTATGCCGCTTATAGTATTGTTTGCCATACTATTTCCGGTTATACATTCTTATGAGCACATACATAGTCATACTTCGGCTCATAGAATTTCTGTTGAGCACACCACCGGCCAGAGTGAGTTTAGTGTATATGATCATGATAATGAACAATGCTCCATATGCCACTTTAAAATAAGTCCGGCTGCCACATTTTCTTTCCCTGTTTTTTCTTTTTTAAAATGTACTACTACCCATTTGTATGTTGCATTCTACTCTAAAACCTATTCTAATTTCTTTAAAGGGGCATTATTTGCACTTCGTGCGCCTCCCACTATCAACTAAGATTTATGTTTTCTATCTGAAATGCATACTCTTATTGATTAAATTTTTATAAACCTACTAATTATTACCTTCATTATCTTATGTAGAAGTATCTTCTGTACATTAAGAATGCATGAAAATAATCTAAACAAATCATTGCTGTCAATTTTGAATCCCATGATTTCAAAATAGAGCATTAACACTGCTTTGCTGGAACTGGTTGCATAATCTTTCTCATAAAATTTTTTTAGCAGTCTTTGGTTTTGATGCCTTCAATTCCCATATACATCTAAAAAACTACAGCATTTTGTATCAGGCTAAACAGAACCAGAGCATCCATAAATGCCCTGCATGTCTAGTCCCGGAAAACTTACTTCTTACAATCTTTCCTATTCTTTTTGTTTAATGACCTATTACCTCTTAATGAGAGCAATTTGTCATATGAGCAAATCTTTATAAACAGTTTCCCTTATTCTGTAATCCCATTATAACATAAATGAATACAAAGAAAAAAATCAAACAAATGAAAACAACAAAGACTATTATCGCACTTTTTGTGAGTGCCTTTTCCTTCACAGCATGTAACAATGATGACGATTCAGCTCAGGAGAATCTTAAACCTTCAATGGATAAGATTGAGTTGGGTTTAGGCAATAATGAGATTGGTGTTATCGGTGCTGATTTTCATTTTAATGCCGAGGTTATGGCAGGGGATAAAATAGAAAACGTTCAAATTAAAATTGTACAAAGAAGCACAGAAACTTACTCTAAGGCATGGTCACATGAAATCACCTGGACACAATACGCCGGGGCAAAAAATGCCACCATCCACAAGCATTTTGATATTCCCGCAGAAGCCGCAGAAGGCAAATACGATTTTATAATCATTGTGACCGATCAAAACGGCACACAACTGGAAGAAAAGAGAAGTATCAGCATCTATGCACCAGGAAACCTTCCGGCAGCCCCTACAGCGGCAATATTTAATGTATTTAAAAACGATGGTTTTTTCTATAGGAATGGCGCATATAATGTCAATGGAGACAGCTTTAAGGCAACTGATAAGTTCCTTTCCCAAATAACACTTTCTGGAGTTAAGGGAGACGGAAAAATGTATCTGCTGCTAATCAGTAAAAGTGCAAAACACTCTCCTGAAAGTATTGACCAGATTGACTTTAACAAAGTGATTGTTTATGATGTGATTGAGCATAAAGGCATCACGAAGGTCGGTAGTTTTTCTAATACGGAAATTGATGAAAATTTAAACATTACCAGAGAGATGCCTGTACTGGCTATTGGATCGGCCAAAGACAATAATTTTCCAACACCTCATGATATCAGCGGCAGCAGGTCTTGGGTTTCGGGCGATTACAACTTTGTAGTTGTTTATAAAAACACCACTTATAACATTAACTGGTCGCAGTCTGTAACAATCCCAATCTCCTTATAATTTATCAGAATAAGAACTCTAATATTAAATAAATAACAATGAAATCAATAAAATTTGTACTGCTTGTTTTGGCATCTGCAAGTCTTTTTATAGCCTGCAGCAGTGATAATGATACTGTCGATACAGAATATCCAGTAATTGACATTTCGTCAACAGATGCTTTTCCGGTTCAATGCAGTGAAATCGGCCGCGGACAAAAAATCACATTTCGGGCCCTATTTAGTGACAATGCTGAACTGGGGTCTTACAGCCTTGACATCCATCACAATTTTGACCATCACAATCACAGTACTGAAGTAAATGACTGCAGCAATGACCCTGTAAAAAAGCCTGTTAATCCAATGCTTTACATTAATTCGGTTACACTTCCAAAAGGGTTAAAAAGTTATCAGGCCGTGCAGGAAATTTCAATTCCTCAGGATATCGACCCGGGAGATTATCATTTATTAATTCGGCTAACCGATAAGGAAGGCAGGCAAACCATAAAAGGCATCAGTATTAAAATTTTATAAGCCATTAATGAAAAGGAATACAATAAATTTATTAAGGGTGTGCTTTATGCTGCTTTTCTGTTTTGCTCTGGTTACAAAAACTGTGGCACAGTCGGTTCGTATATCAGGAAATGTATATTCCAGTGATAAAAAACCATTGGAAGGCGCCTCCATTACCCTCTATCCTGCTTTGATCTCCACTGTTACAAACAAACAAGGTCATTTTTCATTCCTTTCTATTCCTGCAAATTCTCAAAAAATAACAGTTAACCATATAGGATATATCAGTCATGAAATAATAATTACTGACAAAAATATCAGTGCACCCCTCCAAATTTTACTAAAAGCGGAAGTAAAAGAACTGGAAGAAGTTGTTGTTATGGATAATTCTCTAGTCCGTGCTAAGAAAGAAGAGTCATTGAGCGTAGAAACAGCAAATAGCAGTTTTATACAGCGTAACCTTGGCGGAAGCCTGATGCAGTCGCTTCAACGGATTCCGGGTATCAAGACCATTTCAATTGGTTCGGGAAGTTCTAAGCCCCTAATCCGCGGACTCAGTTTTAATCAGGTTATTGTGGTAGAAAACGGTATTAAACATGAGGGCCAGCAGTGGGGCGCTGATCATGGACTTGAAATTGATCAGTATGCGGTAAACCATGTTGAAATTATAAAAGGGCCATCCTCCTTTATTTATGGCTCTGATGCTATTGGCGGTGCTGTAAACATCAAACCTATTCCTTTTCCTAAAGAAAACACTTTAGGAGGAAACATCGATTTTACTGCCAAAAGCAATAATGAGCAGTTCGGAGGATCCTTTAATTTATTTGGAAGAAATGAAAAATGGTTTTTTGATACCCGTGTAACTTCACTTGATTATGGCGATTACCGCGTTCCGGCAGACATCGTCCATGTCTATAATTATCCGGTGCCGCTGTATAAAAATCAGCTGCGCAATACGGCTGGCTGCGAACTGGACCTGCACGCAAGTACAGGATATGTCAGCGAGAAATTTAAATCGGTTTTATATCTGAGTACTATTTCTACTAAAAACGGCTTTTTTGCCAATGCCCATGGTCTGGAACCCCGCAATGTTGACCTGCAACTTCACGATAAATCAAGCCGTGATATTTTGATGCCTTATCAGGAAGTTACCCATACGAAAATTAGCAACACCACATCTTTTGACTGGAATGAGCATCAGGTGGAAATGCAGGTGGGTTTCCAAAAGAATTTTCGCCGCGAATGGAGTCATTATGTTAACCATGGATATATGCCTCCCGTTTATCCGGAAAACATGTATGCTCCCGAAGATTTAGAGAGACAGTATGATAAGGAAGTTTTTTCATTCTCTGCAAAGGATAACTTTTCGATAGGCAAACATCATTTTACCATAGGTGTAAATGGTGAACAGCAACAAAATAAAATTAATGGCTGGAGTTTTTTGATACCCGCTTTCCGTCAGTTTAATACGGGATTATTTGCTTATGATAAGATTCATATAAATGAAATATGGGTGCTTCACGGTGCTGTTAGGGCAGATTACGGGCAAATCGAAATGAAACAATACACCGACTGGTTTGAAAGCACTGTTAAGGAAAACGGACAGGCCAGACAGGATTTTTTAATACGTTCTGAAGACCTTACTAAAACATTTAAAAGTTTTACGTGGTCTGCAGGAGTGAATTACAATCCCGATAAAATAACCTTTAAGGCCAATGCAGGAACAAGTTTCAGGATGCCAATTGCAAAAGAACTGGCATCAAATGGTGTCAATTACCATTATTTCAGATTTGAAAAAGGAAATCAAAATTTGGATGCAGAACGTTCGTATCAATTGGATCTTGGCATTGACTGGCAGGAAAAAAACTGGTCGGTGCAATTGAGTCCGTTTTTTAATTATTTTCCGAATTACATTTACCTCAACCCTACTTCTGAGCTTGATATTTATTACGGCGCAGGCAATCAGGTTTTCGAATACCAGCAGAGCGAAGTGATGCGTTATGGTGGCGAACTGCAGTTTAAATATCAGTTTCTGAAAAACCTAAGCGGTGAAATTCTGGCAGAATACCTCTATGCAGAACA
Source organism: uncultured Flavobacterium sp. (assembly GCA_965650235.1). Taxonomy (GTDB): domain Bacteria; phylum Bacteroidota; class Bacteroidia; order Flavobacteriales; family Flavobacteriaceae; genus Flavobacterium. The sequence continues at coordinate 16,275 of CBFGNY010000079.1, forward strand.
ATTATCGGGCAGTAAAAAAGGTTATACGCTTCCCTTTTCCCCTCCTGCTTCTGTTTTGTTTGGAATCAATTACAGCCCAGAAATAAAAAACTTAAGAGATACTTATTTTTCACTCGACTACCGTTTTACCGCACAGCAGAATCAGATTGTCCCTGCGGAAAAGAAAACACCATCGAGTCAAGTGTTTAATCTGGCTTTGGGGACAAAACTACAGGCCGGAAAACAAGATTTTTCAATTTCGCTTCAGGTTCAGAATTTATTTAATACCCGATATCTGAACCACACGAGCTTTTACAGGCTTATCGAGCTTCCTGAAGCGGGCAGAAATATAATACTCTCACTAAAAGTGCCTCTTTTAATACACAATTCAAAATAAATCAAACAACTAAAATTATGAAAAAATTCAAATCCCTTGTCCTCTTTTTACTAACCGCTGCAGCATTTACCGGCTGTGAGAGCGATGACAATAATGAGCCTTTAAAACCAACTGCAGAAAACATTGAAATTGGAACAGCCAATAGCAAACGTGCTTTGATTGGACGCGATTTCCATTTTAATGCCGATGTTATTGCTGGCAGCAAAATTGCCGCTGTCGAACTTAAAATACTTCCAAAAACTGGCGAAACGTATACTAAAGACTGGAAACTGGAATTATCATGGTCTCAATATTCCGGAACAAAAAACACCAATGTACATAAGCATTTTACTATTCCGGCGGAAGCTCCGGAAGGTAAATTTGACCTTTATTTTATTGTGCTGGACGAAAACGGGACGAAGCTTGAAATTAAGGAAGAACTTACCATTACCGATCCTGCTAATATGCCTGCAGATCCTTTGATCGGACGTGATATGATATCAAGAAACGACGATCTGATTTATTATATGGAGACTTGGGTGGAACCGGAATTAATCTTAAAAAAAGATGATAAGCTTACGGCACATGCACAGGTGAGCCAGATAATGGGCAACGGCATCCTTTATTCTCTCTTAATCAAAAAGAGCCTGAATTACCATCCCGAAAGCATTGATAATCTTGATTTTAAAAAAGTTATTATCCTATCAAAAGTCGAGCATAAAGATCTTGCACCGGCTTCAAAAATTTCAACTCTTCAAAAAATAAATGATGTCTATGGCGGAGAATCCATCGTAATTGGAGCGGCTACTGATAACGAGTCTAATGTCTTAACTGGTGATAAATCATGGGAATCCGGCCAGTATAACTGGGTAATACTTTATAAAAACACTACTCATAACCTAAATGTTTACAAATCAATGTCCATTACTATTAGTTATTAATCTAAAATCAATTTTAACCCCAATATTAATTAAAAACCCTTTACAATGAAAACAAATTATTTTAAACTGATTTTTCTGTTCGCTTTATCTCTTTTTGCAGTTTCCTGTAGCAATGATGATGATGATAATAATACCGAAACACCAGATGAGTCACTGGCAGAATACAAATACCTGAGAATATTACTTTCTGATGAAAAAACGGCCCAGCTTACCCTGGTAAATCCAGTTGATGCCACAACAGCATCCTTTAATGCCAAGTTTGCCAAATCAGCACTTTACACTACAGAATCTGGCAGATATGCTGCTATAATTCACCGTGCAAGTAATGAAGTTGAAACCTTTGACAGCGGTTTTGAAGCCCATGGCGATCACGTTGATGTGGATGGGGTGCCACAATTTGGAGCTTTAACAGAGCAGTCTCTTATGCCGACACATTTTAAAAGTAAACTTGGCGAAATAATGAGCTTTAATGACGGTGACGGAACATTATCTGTAGCCAAAGAATCTGATGTAAATACTGCAGGAGCCAAATTTAAAACAATCAACGCAGGACTTTTGGCACATCATGGTGCCATGGCTACTTTTACTAACGGAACGTATGCTATTACTGTAAAAGACAATTCGATTACCGGAACGCTTCCTGAAAAAGTTAAGATTATCGACAATACCGGTAAAACTTTATTTGAGCCAACAACCACAACAAATGGTATTCACGGAAATGCATCTGACGGAACTTATGCCGTATTTGGTTCTGCAAGCGGAATTCTTGTTGTACAAAGTACGGGCGAGCAAAAGTTGATAGCACATCCCGAAGATTTTGGTACTGCCTGGTTTGGAACTATTTTAGAGACAGCATACAAAGGCAAATTTGTTGGATATACTGCTGCAAAAGGCGCATACCTTATTGACGTGGTAAGCGGAACGGTAAAACCAATATTGCAAAGTACCTCTATTATGCAGTGCAAAGTGAGTTACAATCATAAAAAACTTGGGATATTAATGCATTCAGGTGATTTTAAACTGTATGACCTAAGTAGTCTGCAAGCTGACAAAGAAGCCAAAATAATTGCAGAAACGGCTACTGATGCCACATTGAAACCACAGATGCAGATTAGTGAAAAATTTGCTTACATCACTTCTCCATCGACGGGAGAATTATTACAGGTAAATATTCAAAACACTTCAAACATCAAAAAAATCAAAGTTTCAAATACACCTTATATGATTACTATATTAGGATTTGAAAACAGTGAAAGCCACTAATTAGAGTTTTTACAAAAAAAGGCATGCCTAATAGACTGAACCCAAAAGTTTAGACAAATTTATAATTAAGTTTGATAATAATGA